>CALEHZ010000299.1 GCA_937875715.1 uncultured Campylobacter sp.
TACTATATATTATAAAATTCATATTATTATTTCGCAAACATAAAATTTTTTAAGGAGAAAAAATGAAAAAAATTTTAGCCTTTAGCCTGGTTTTGGCTACTTTTTTAGGTGCTGCTAGCCTTGATGAGATCAAAAAAGCAGGTGTGATCAAAATCGCCACAGAAGGTGTATACAAGCCATATTCGTATCATGATGATACAAATGAATTAGTCGGCTACGATGTAGAAGTAGCAAGAGCAGTGGCTGATAAACTTGGAGTAAAAGTGGAATTTATAGAAGCTCCATGGGACGCACTTTTAGCAGGATTTGATGCTGGCAAAAGTGATACGATGTTTAATCAAGTAACAATCAAAGAAGAACGTAAGAAAAAGTATGATTTTACCCTGCCTTATACTGTTGTTTATCCAGCTGTTGTAGTTCGCAGTGATAATGATAGTATAAAAAGCTTTGCTGATATTAAAGGCAAGAAAGCAGCAAGCTCTGCAACAAGCGTGTATGGCATCACTCTAGCTGAGCACGGCGCAGAAGTGCAGACTGTAAGCGGATTTAATCAAGCTGTAGAATTAGTGCTTGGCAAAAGAGCAGAACTTCTTATGAATGATGATGTGACCTTTTATGATTTTATGAATCACAAAAAAGATGTGCCTCTAAAAATCGCTTTTAAAGACGATAAACCGATGTTTTCAGCAGCAATCGTGCAAAAAGGCAACAAAGAATTGCTTGATGCTATAAACACCGCTCTTAATGAGCTTTTAAATGACGGCACAATCGCAAAAATCAGCCAAAAATATTTTAATAAAGATATTTCTAAATAAGGCAAAAAAATGGAATTATTTTTAGAATCCTTACCTCCACTGTTTTTAGCAGCGATTAAGGTAAGTATTCCTTTGGCTATAATCTCTTTTATCTTAGGGCTTGTAATGGCGGTGATTACAGCACTTGCAAGGCTTAGTAAAAGCAAGGTTTTAAATGGCATTTTTGGTTTTTATGTGTGGATTTTTCGTGGCACACCGCTTTTAGTGCAGCTTTTTATCGTATTTTACGGACTTCCTAGTGCTGGGCTTAGCCTGGATGTTTGGACCTGTGCCATTATCGCTTTTAGCCTAAATGTAGGCGCATATGCTAGTGAAAGCGTAAGGGCAGCAATTCTTTCTGTACCAAAAGGACAGATTGAGGCTGCACTTAGCCTAAATATGAACAAAACACAGATTTTTAGCTACATAGTTGCCCCGCAAGCCTTTCGCATAGCGATTCCGCCACTTTCAAATAGCTTTATTGCGCTTGTAAAAGATACTTCATTAGCAGCTTCTATTACAATGGTAGATATGTTTATGGTGGCTCAAAGAATTGCCGCACGCACTTACGAGCCACTTTTGCTTTATATTGAAGTTGCCTTAATTTATCTATTTATCTGCACGATTTTAAGCGGCGTTCAAGTTTTGCTTGAAAGGCGATTTTCAGCACATTTAAAGGTGTCTTAATGAGTATAATAATTTCAAATTTAAACAAAAAATTTGGCACTAAAACAGTGCTAGAAAATATAGACTTAGAGTTTGAAGACGCTCATACTACGGCGATTTTAGGACATTCAGGTTCTGGCAAAAGCACCCTGCTTCGCACCTTAAATTTGCTTGAAACCGCAGACTCTGGCACAATAAAAATAGAAAATGAAAGCATAGATTTTAGCAAAAAAATTAGCCAAAAAAAAGGGTATGCTTTTCGCTCGCACACGGCGATGGTTTTTCAACATTTTAATCTTTTTGCGCATTTAAACGCCATTGACAACATCGCAAAGCCTTTGATTTTAGTCAAAAAAACACCAAAAAATGAAGCTTATGAAATTGCTTTAAATCTGCTTGAAAAAGTGGGCTTAAAAGACTTTGCTAAAAGCTACCCAGCTACGCTCTCAGGCGGTCAAACTCAAAGAGTAGCAATTGCAAGAGCTCTAGCATTTAAACCTAATTTTTTGCTGCTTGATGAGCCTACTACAGCGCTCGACCCTAGCCTTACAAACGAAGTTTTAAAGGTAATCAAAGAGCTAAGTGAGGCAAAAAAATCTATAATTATCGTCACGCATAATTTAGAATTTGCCAAAAGCTGTGCTCATAAAATTGTTTTTTTAGATAGCGGCAAAATTATCTTTAACGGCTCAAAGGCTGAATTTTTTGCTTCAAATGATATGAGGGTTGTAAATTTCATCGCTGGGGAAAGTTTTAAATAATTTTATAAAATTCATTTTATAAATTTGGATGAATTTTATAAAATCGGGCTGTTTTTATAAAATTCACAGCCAAAGTAAAAAATTCAAATAATTTAAAAAATTTAAAATAAAGGAAAAAAATGAAAGTTCAAACTAAACTTATAAAAGGCATTGACGCTACGCAAAACCCTTATAATGCGGTGGTTCCGCCGATTTTTCTAGCTAGCACTTATGCCATGGATGAGATAGGCAAGCCTGGACCATATGAGTATCAAAGAGGCAAAAATCCTACTACTTACGCTTTTGAGCGCCTTTTTGCCGATATTGAAGGCGCTAAATACTGCTACGCAGCAGCTACTGGCATGGCAGCTACTACGATGGCTTTTAATCTACTTAAAAAAGGCGATAAAGTAATCTTTAATAGCAATATTTATGGTGGCACTTATCGCTACGCAAGCAATATTTTTGATAATCAAGGCATAAAATACGAGCTAAAAGCTGATTTAAACGAGTGCGAAAGCCTTGATAGCGATGTAACGGCTGTTTTTATTGAAACTCCTTCAAATCCACTTTTGCGTATCACAGATGTAGAAAAAATCGTAAAATTAGCACACAAACAAGGCGCTTTGGTCATCGCTGATAATACCTTTTTACCGATGTATCAACATCTTTTAGACCTTGGTGTTGATGTAGTAGTTTATAGCGCTACAAAATACATCGGCGGACACGCAGATGTATTAGCAGGCGTTGTTTGTACAAACGACGATAAGCTTGGCGCTCGTTTAGCATTTATCAAAAACACGCTTGGCTGTTCGCTAAGTCCGTTTGATTCTTACACGCTAATTCGTGGAATTAAAACCATGTCTTTGCGTATGAAAGAACAGATTTCAAACACCGCTAAAATCATAGAATTCTTACAAAACCACGAAGCAATCGCAAAAGTAAATTTCGCAGGTAGCGCAAACGAATATGAAAAAGCACTCCACCAAAAACAAGCTGGTGGCGCACTTGGCGGCGTTATTTCAATAGAATTAAAAGAAAATTATGATTACAAAGTTTTTGCTAAAAGCTTAAAGCTTTTTGATCTTGCTGTGAGCCTTGGTGGCGTTGAAAGCCTTGTTTGTCAGCCAGCGTCAATGACACACGATAGCTATCCAAAAGACCTGCGCGAACAAATCGGCATAAAAGACAATTTACTTCGCTTAGCAATCGGCTGTGAAGACTGCGATGATTTAATCGCTGATATCGCCCAGGCTTTAAAAGCGGCTAAAAAATAGCTTAGTTTTTGCTTCATTTGACTAGATGAATTTTATAAAATTCATCTAGCAAACTTTATAAAATTCAGTATTTATAAAATTCACTTCGCCGCAGTGTTAAAAAGCCAAAAAACAAGGCTGAATTTTATAAAATTTTATAAAATTCACAGCAGTGAATAAAAGCCAATTTTATAAAATTCAAATATATCTTGGAAGCACGATTTCAAGTGTGCTTTCGCCGCTCTCTATTTCACTTAGGGCATTTTCATCTTCTTCGTAAGCATGTTTGGCTTTATTTTTTTGGTTTTGGTTATTTTGATTTCCTTCTTTATTGTCATTAAAGCTCATTTCAATACCGCTAAAGCCCATATTTACAAGGTTTGCCTTAAACTCAGCCTGGTTTTGTAAAAATAGTGCCATTGTGTTATTTGTGCTTGTGATATTGACATGAAGGTTATTTGCGCGTGCTATCATCGTCACATTGACCTCGCCAAGCTCGG
>CALEHZ010000300.1 GCA_937875715.1 uncultured Campylobacter sp.
ACGGCGTGCATCTTGGAGGCGTGATTTTACCAGGACTTGAAGCCTATCAAAAATGCTACGAGCAAATTAGCCCAATGCTAAAATGCATTCTAAACACGCAAATTTCATTAGATACGCTGCCACAGCAAACAAGTGACGCTATAAGCTACGCAATAATCAAAAGCACCGTTGATATGATAGCTTCTTTAAGTGAAGGTAGAGATATTTATTTTACTGGCGGAAATGGCGCTTTTTTAAGCCGCTATTTTGATGGGTCTTTTTATAATAAAAATTTAGTTTTTGATGGCATGAAAAAAGTAATCCAAGAGGAGCAACTATGCTAAAAATCGCATTGCCAAAGGGTCGCATAGCAAAAGAAACCTTAGGTGCATTTGCTAAAATTTTTAATGATAATTTTGAGTTTGAAGATAGAAAATTAAAGCTAATCAAGGGTGATTTTGAGTTTTTAATGGTTAGAAATCAAGACATTGATACTTATGTCATTGAAGGCGCAGCTGACCTTGGCGTGGTTGGACTTGATGTGCTTGAAGAGCATAAAAGCGATGTTTTGCGCCTTTTGGATTTAAATTTAGGGCATTGTAAAGTTTGCGTTGGCACAATAGGCGGAAAGCCGATTGATTACAGCGCAAGTGAGCTTAGAATCGCCACAAGCCTAGATAATATCACAAAAAGCTATTTTAGCAGCAAGGCTCTGCCTGTAAAAATCATACATTTATACGGCTCAGTGGAGCTTGCCCCGCTTGTAAATTTAGCCGATTGTATCGTTGATATTGTTGAAACTGGCGATACTATGCGCCAAAATGGACTTGCACCATGCGAAGAAATTATGAAAAGTTCAGCATTTTTAATAGCAAATAAGCTAAGTTTTGTAAGTAAAAAGGCTGAAATTTTAGAGATTTATTCTAAGCTTGAAAACCTTGTAAAAGGGAGCAAATGAGCCTTTTTGGAGTAGTTGGTTCTGTAATATTTTTCTTACTTAATCTATATTGCTACAAAAGTCTTGCTAAAAACGCTATTTTTAAAAAATTCAGCGCCTTAATTCTCTTTGGTTTTATTTTTGTTTATAGTGCCCAGCTTGGATTTTTCTTAGGCTGGACGAAAAGCAGCATAATAGCGTATAAAATCGCAATTTACTCAATTGGCTTTTCTTTTATGAGTTTTTGTATTTTAGCACCAAGTGATCTGCTAGGCGCCTTGTTAGCAAGCAGACGCAAAAAAGAGAGGCAAGTTTTACGCATATTTTATGATATTATCGTAGTTATAGCACTTATTTCGTATTTAGTTTTAGGCTATTTTAACGCAACCAACACGCAAATCAAAGAGCGAAATGTAGAGCTAAAAGGCTTACAAAGTCCCTTAAAAGCAGTGTTTGTAAGCGATATTCATTTAGGTGATTATTTAGATGCTAATTTTAGTGCTAAAATAGCAAAGCTCATAAATGCTCAAAATGCTGATATGACCTTCATTGTAGGTGATTTTGTTGATACAAAAGCGCATAAGCTAAATGGACATCTAAAACCCTTTAAAGCCCTAAATAACAAAGCCTTTTTTGTAACAGGCAACCATGAGTATTACCACGGCGCCAAAGAAATTATAGAAAAAATCAAAGAACAAAATATCATCGTTTTAGAAAATTCAAGCCAAATTTATAAAGGCTTAAATATAGTTGGAATAAACGACATCCAAGCCAGAAAATTCAGCCAAGAAGCAGACATAAAAACAGCACTAAAAGATATAAATTCCAGCCTGCCTACAATTTTACTAACTCACCAGCCAAAAAGCATCAAAGACTTTGATAGTGATGATTTAAGCAAACTTAATCTCATTTTAAGCGGACATACGCATGCAGGACAGATTTTTCCTTTTTCTTTGCTTGTTTGGCTAGCACAAGGCTACATTTACGGCGAATACGACATAGCAAAAAATTCAAAACTAATAATCAGCTCTGGCGTAGGCTTTTGGGGTCCGCCGATGAGAATACTCTCAAATAGTGAAATAGTCGTATTAAATCTAAAACCACAAGGATAAAAATGCTTCAAAATTTTATTTCAACTCTTTTTGGCACCTTTGCTAGACACAAATTTACCCCAACTATCCAAAAATTCATAAATGAAACTTATGCTGAATTTTTTAACATTGATTTTAGCGAGTTTGATGAGCCACAAAGCTACGAAACTTTGCTAGCACTTTTTACAAGGCAGCTGCGAAAAGAACGCAGTTTAGATGATGCTTTTATCAGTCCAAGCGATGGAAAAATCCTCTATTTTGGCAAAGGCGAAGGCAGCAAAGCTTTTAGTATAAAAGGCTTCAAATACGATGTAATCGAGCTTTTAGGCTCATCGTGCCAGCCTGGAGAATTAGCAAAGGGCTTTGATTACGCTGGCATTTATCTAAGCCCAAAAGATTACCATCATTTCCACGCACCCTGCGATTTTGAGTTGCTTGATATCGCTTATTTTGGCGGCGCACTTTATAGCGTTTCGCCTTCTTGGCTAAAAATCGTTGATAATTTATATGCTAAAAATGAGCGCGTGGTGATGAAATGCCGCCTAGAAAATGGTAAAATTTTTTGGCTTGTTTTTGTAGGCGCTTTAAATGTCGGCAAAATCGTCATTGAGCGTGAAGCCCGCATTGAAACGAACGCCAAAAACGCAAACGCACTTTATAATTATAATAATGAATTTTATAAAAAAGGGCAGAGAATTGGGCGCTTTGAGCTTGGCTCAACCATCGTAATAATCGCTCAAAATGACGCAATAAACTTTGATCTTAAAGAAAATCAAAGCGTAAAATTTGGCAAAAAAATTGCTGCTTTTGTTTGAATTTTATAAAATTCACTTTTATAAAATTCAAGCAGTTTCGTAAGCCAAAAATTCATAAAATTCAAAGCTCAAAAAATGAAAACTTCAAGTAAATATCTCATTTACTTTTTTTGTGAATTTTATAAAATCTACTTGAATTTTATGAAATATAAAGTTAATAAATAAAACAATAAAAGTCTTAGAAATCACTTAAAATCATATACAAAAAAATATTTAAAATTTATTAAAAAAGCTTGACATTTTATTTATAAAGTGTTACAATTGCGACGATTTTTTTCTAATTTGAAGAAAGGAGGCTCAGATTGCAAGAGAACGCTAAAAGTTCCGTTCTTTCATGGGTTGTTACCTTGCTCATTGTCGTTTGTGCTTTGGGTGCGTTTACATTTTACAATGCAAATGGCATGTCATATCTAAGCGATGATAGCGCAGCGTGTAATAACTGCCATGTTATGAATGATGTATATGCGAGCTGGCGTAAGGGTTCTCATGCTCAGTTAGTAGAAGGTAAGCCTAGAGCTACTTGTAATGACTGTCATATCCCACACGATAGCTTTATGAGCAAATGGACGGCTAAGGCACAAAGTGGTTTGCATCACGCATACTCTTTTACCTTTAAATTAAACGATCTGCCGCAGTATTTCACAGCTTCTGCAAGCTCTAAAACAGCGGTGCAAGCAAACTGCGTTCGTTGTCACAGCGGTGTGGCAAGTGTAGTTGTAAATGCTACTACAAACCCAGATGACGCACATTCAAATCAATCACTACAATGTGCAAAATGCCACGGTGGCGTAGGTCACACTAGAGATTTTTAAAAAATAACTTTAAAGAAAGGAAGCAAAAATGAAAAAAGTTTTATTCGCGGTTATAGCGATAGCTATAGTAGCCGGATTTTCATGGCTAAATCGCGACATTTCAACCAAAAAAGCACAACCAGATATGGCTGGTGCTCAATCAAAAAATATCGTTACTATGAGCGATGAAGATCCAAGATTTGATGCGTGGGGCAAAAACTTCCCTGAGTATGTAGATATGTACACAGCAGTTGAGACTGAAGCTCCATTTGAGACTGAGTTTGGTGGAAACCACTCTTATTCTAAACTAATTCGCTACCCACAATTAACAATTCTTTGGGCAGGTTATCCATTTAGCATGGATGCAAACGAAGAGCGTGGACACTTTTGGATTCAAGTCGACCAAATGGATACAGCAAGAAATAATAAAGATTTCTTAAATACTCACGGCTTTCCAGCATTTGGCGGACAACCAGCTGCTTGTATGAACTGCCACTCTGGCTGGACAAAATGGCTAGAAAATCACTCACCAGGTAACACTCCAGAGGAAAAATGGATCGCATTTAACTCTGCTAAATACTGGACTATGATCAAGCAAGTTCCAGCTCTTGGCGACATTAAAGAAAACTCACCAGAGCACAGCGGACCTCACGGCGGCAAAAGAATGGGACCAGCTTGTGCTGATTGTCACGTTGCAAATACTATGGAGCTTCGTGTAACAAGAACTGCTTTCATCGAGGCTATGAGCAACTGGCGTGGCTATGAAAAAGACGCTACAACAGGTCTTAAAGCTACTCGCTCTGAGATGAGAACAATGGTTTGTGCTCAATGCCACGTTGAGTATTATTTCCGCCCAACAGGCTCAAAAATCAAAACTATTGGCGAGACTATTAAAGACGATCCAAACAAAAAATGGGCAAATGGCAAACAAAAAGACTATGATGAGTTTGATAGCTGGAGAGATGGCAACAAAGCTACTGAAGTAGAAGTAAATGGTCAAAAACTAGTATTCCCATGGAAACAATGGCCAAAAGGCAAACCATTTAGAATTGAAATGCTAGATGAGTATTATGATGAGGCAAGAGATGTATTCCCACAAGACTGGGTTCACAAAATCACAAAAGCACCTATGCTTAAAGTTCAACACCCTGAAACAGAGCTTTACAGCGCTGGCGTTCACGCAGCAAATGGCGTAACTTGTGCTGATTGTCACATGCCTTATGTTCGCAAAGGCTCAATGAAGATCACTCAACACAATGTAACTTCACCTCTAAAAGACATAAATGCTGCTTGCAAAAGCTGCCACACTCAAAGTGAAGATTACTTGAAAAAACAAGTAAGTGATATTCAAAAATCAGTAGCATTTGATCTAAGAAGTGCTGAGTATGCAACAGTAAGTCTAATCATGGATATCAAAAATATGCGTGAAAGACTTGGTGCATTGCCTGAGTTCCAAACTGATGGCAAAGCAGATGACAAGAAAATCTCAGCTGAGCTAAAAGAAATTCTAGAACTTCACAGAAAAGGTCAAATGAGAGGCGACTTCGTAGGTGCTGAAAACTCAACTGGCTTCCACGCTCCAAGAGAGGCTAGCAGAATGCTACTACAAGCTGTAGAAATGGCTCGCCAAGGTCAAACAAAACTTATGGAAGTAGCTATGAAATACGGCTTTAGCGACTTTAAAACTAGCAATCTAGGATTTGAAGATATTCAAAAATTCAATCCAGGTGAGATTACTTACAAAGTAGATCTTGAAGATGCTCACCAAGCTGGCAAAGCAGGTCACAAAGCTGGCGATCGCTACTACGAGCACAAAAACATAAATGATGCTCCAGCAGCTGATAAAATCGAGCTTGATAAAAACAACAAACCTTATAATGGCAATGCTATAGATCCAAAACAAGCGGGTCTATTATAAGAATTTTTTACTAGCAAGAGTTAGAATTTTCTAGCTTTTGCTAGCCAAAATCCTCATTTGGCGCTTGCTAAGTGAGGATTTATTTTTTATATTTTTACTCAGTGAATTTTTTAAAACTGCCCAGAAAGTGAATTTTATAAAATTCATAAAATTCACATAAACTGCAACCAAAGTGAATTTTATAAAATTCATAAAATTCATGGCTGAATTTTATAAAATTTCATAGGAATAAAATGCTTCAAACCAAAGAATATTCAATAAAAAGCTGTGATGATTTTGAGCTAAATATTAAGCGAAAATCAAGACTTAATTTTAAATTAACTTTCGAAGATAGCAAAGAAATTCAGGCTTTGCTAGTATTTATCCCAGGCTGTGGAGGAGATGCGGCTGCTAGCTATAAAGAGCATTTGCCACTTAGCGTGGCTAGCAAGCTTGATGTGGCTGTGCTTGTGGTGGATTATTTTGGCATTAGCAATAGACCATTTTTGGGCGGAAAATGTATGCTTGATGATTTTGATAAAGCATTTTTCAAACACAGTTGTAATGCCGTGGGATTTAGGCTCGATGATGATTTTGATGAGCGTGCAAAATATGTAAATTTTGGTCCTGATTGCGCACTTGTAAAAAATCAAACGCATGAATATTTAGATGATATATTCAAAGCGCTTAGCCTACATATAAGCTCATTAAAACAGCATCACAAGGCAAAAATAGATTATCACATGCATTTGCTTCTTACTTTTGAGCCCAAAAATGATGAATACCAAAATTTTGGCATTATGCCTTGTATTGATATAATAAACGCAATTTTGCATGTAAAAGCTGCCTTGCCTTTTAAAGCTGCGGGGGGGGGGGCAGAGCCTATCTGCCTAGCGTGTTAGTTGGCTCGAGCCACGGCGGATATTTGGCAAATTTATGCGCCAAAATTGCCCCTTGGCTAGTAGATGGCATAATTGATAATTCATCTTGGAATTTAAAGTCTTTTATGCTTGAAAATATGAACTACGAAGCTTTTAAGACAATCGGCTTTGGCAGAGAAATCGCCCTTGCTAGTTTAGCAAGGCTAAATCCAACCACGCCAAATTTTGCCCTTCACATCAGCGAAAAAACTTTTTGGACAAGCAATAAAAACTCTCCATTTTATTGCTCCGCTTCACGCCTTGAGATTCGTGATGTGGCTAATCTAGCGCATTTAAAAGCGCACTCACAGATTAAAAAATATATTTACCGCGGTTATCACGGTAGCAAAGATCAAGTCGCACCAATAGCTTTAAAAAAGGAGTTTTGGCAAGAGCTTAAAAAATTAAACTTTGATTTTCAAACTAAGTTAATAAAAACAAAAAGCCAAGTTGATGGAAAGTTTATAAAATCGCTTGATCACGGACTTGGCATGAGCTTAAAAACGCTTATTTTAAAGGAGCTGCCGCCACTTTTAGAGCTTTTAAAAAACGCCAAAGAATACAAAGGCAAAAAAGAAATCAGCTACGCCACGCCAGAGTGGATTTACACCTTCAAAGAAAGCAAAAACAAAATCATTCCAAGCTGTAAAAAAGTGTGAATTTTATAAAAGGGACTGATTTTATTAAACTGCAGCCAAAGTGAATTTTATAAAATTCATAAAATTCACGGCTGAATTTTATAAAATTCACTTTTTTAAAATTCATAAAATTCAGTTT
>CALEHZ010000301.1 GCA_937875715.1 uncultured Campylobacter sp.
AAAATTCACTTTGCCAAATATGCGCAAATTATGGCTAGTTCATAAAAAGGCTTAGCATTTGAGCTAATATCAAGATTTTTTCTAGCATCCTCTCTGATTATCATTTTTGTGCCATCAAAGATGTTTATTTGCATATTTGCGCCTACATCGATGTGCGAGCTTGCAAAAATCTCATCACCAATTTTTAAAATTAAATTATTATTTTCATCAAATTTGCCCTTTAATTCTATATTATCAGGGTGAATTTTTAAATTGATATTGTTTTTAGCGATTTTGCCAGAAATAATTAAATTTTTTGAAATATAAACATTACAGGCTTTGTCTTTTAAATCCCCACTTGCTCTAAAAACTTTATACAAAAAGCTCTCTAAGCGTGCGATAAAGCTGTTTTGCTCTACTTTGACCCAGCCATCAGCCAAAGAAAAAGAAAGAAAAAGAAAAAGAAAAATAAATCTAAACATAATAAAAAAGCAGAAAATTCAAGTGAATTTTCTGCCAAAAATAGTATTTGCATCCAGCAAACTTAGCTTTTATCAGCATCTTTGTCTTTTGTCGCTATTGTCATTTACCATTTTGTAAAATTCATTAGGACTTAAAGGCTTTTCATCTGGGTGCTTGCTTTTATGATGCTTTAAATAAGCATCATAATCAGCACCGCTCACGATTTGAACCATATGTTTTTCAATCTTTTTCCAAGCCTTCATAACCTCAGAAAACGCATCTTTGATGCGCTGATTTTTTTGTGCTTTTGTCTCACGCATACTATTCTCTAACATTAGCATACAAAGCAGCGTCTTTGATTTCGCTTTCGTTTAGTGGATACTCTTTGCTAGCCTCATCAGCGTTGTTTGCATATTTTAGACAAATTCTAATGCACTGAATTGTTACGATTACAACAATAACCATAAAGATACCGCAAAGCACAGCATCTACGATGTTATTGAATATTATCGCTTTTGTTTTTTCAATAGCAGCAGGATCTGTTAAAGTAGCTAATTTAGCCATATTGTTTTGAGCAACAGCCACATGGCTTACTTTGTCATGAACGCTTGTTGGGTCACCATTTGTAGGTAGCATTTTTTGCAATGCTGCATACATTGTAGTAATCCAAACCCAAACAGCAGGAACGATAGTAACCCATGCGTATTTTGCTCTGCCAAGTTTGAAAAGATAAACAGTAGCAAACATTAAAGCAATTCCAGCTAGCATTTGGTTGCTTGCGCCAAATAATGCCCAAAGTGTATAAATACCGCCCATTGGATCAGTAACACCAGCATAAAGCAAGTAACCCCAGCCCATAACGCCGATTAAAGTAGCAATTGTTCCCCAACCAAGGCTGTGAATATTACCAAATGGTTTATATACATTACCAACGATATCTTGGATCATAAAGCGGCAAGAGCGACTACCAGCATCAACCGCTGTTAAGATAAATAGCGCCTCAAACAAAATCGCAAAGTGATACCAATAAGGCATCATAGCTACGCCACCAAATACATCTTTAAATAGCAGAGTTAGACCAAGTGCGAATGTAGGAGCACCGCCTGTGCGTGAAAGCATTGTAGTTTCACCAACATTTGTTCTTAGAGTTTCTAGCTGTTCTGCTGTAACTGTGAAGTTAAAGCCGCTAGCATTGATTTTATCAAGCACAGCTTGGATTTTTGGCACAGCTAGATTTATATCAGTGCCAAGTCCGCCCATATTGATTGAGAAATACTCGCCTGGAGTTAGAGTTACAGCAGCTACAAGAGCCATTACACCAACTAAGCTTTCCATTAGCATTGAGCCATAGCCAATGAATAGAGTTTGAGTTTCTTTTTCAACCATTTTTGGAGTAGTACCAGATGAGATTAGAGCGTGGAAGCCTGAAATCGCACCACAAGCGATAGTTACAAA
>CALEHZ010000302.1 GCA_937875715.1 uncultured Campylobacter sp.
GGCACTAGCGATAGTTTTCATCGCTTTTAGATTTACATCCTGGGGAGGCGTAGGATACTGCGTATTTGCGTGAAGCACGGTTATATCAGCTTTTTTCGTGCCTTTGTTTATTAGGATTTCAAGGGCTTTTTCTATTTCGCCGAGGTTTGACATACCAGATGAGAGAATGATTTTTAGCCCCAAAGCACCGATTTTTCTCAGATACTGCAGATTTGTTATCTCTCCGCTTGGGATTTTTATGGTTTTTAGCCCCTTATTTACTAGCAGATCCACGCTAGGCAGATCAAAAGGCGTAGATAAAAACATGATATTTTTGCTTTTAGCGTAGGCGATTAGCTCGTCATGTGCGCTCTCATCAAGTTCAAGTTTTTTTACCATTTCATACTGGCTTTCATTAGCATCGCCGGTATTTTGCGCTTGATACTCAGCCTTTTTGGCGTTTTTACTAATCACAAGCTCAGTTTTAAAGGTTTGAAACTTCACAGCATCCGCCCCAGCCTTTACAGCCTCGTTAATTAGCCTTTTTGCCATATTTATATCGCCATTGTGATTAACCCCAGCTTCTGCTATGATAAAGACTTTGTTCATTTAAAATTCCTAAATTTAATTATGCGCAATTATAACAAAACAGCGCATAATTAAAAATGAATTTTTTAAAATCTATAATTTTTTAAAGCAAAAAAATTGTATTGGAGAATATTCGCCGATATTTTTACTAAAAGCTTTTGTCATAAAGCTTACAAAATGACTATTTCGCATAAAAGGCTTTGAATTAAGCGTCAAATCATGTAAAACACGACTTATATAATAATGAGTAGAGAGAAAATTCTTCTTAGGTAGATTTTTGTTTTTAAAGGCTTGAAAATTACCAAGATTAGCAAAAATTTCTTCATCCATATATAAATTATGAAAGCTTGGTTTTATCGGGCTTAAATCATACTCTGCCCTTGCTTGGTTTAAATTATCAAGTGCTGCTTTCATGCATTCTAAACAAGCAAAAATTCCGCCATTTTTTACAATTTTGCCAATATTTTTTAAGGCTCGTTTTTGGTCATTTTCATCAAGCAAATTTATTATTACTCTTTGGCAATAAGCAATATCTACGCTAGCTGTGATTTCATCTAAAATATCGCCTTTTATAATTTTTACATTTTTTACATTTTTAAATCTATTTATCGCAATTTGCCTTAAATCATCGTTTTTTTCAATTCCTAAAAATGTAAAATTTTTAAATTTTTTTGCCAAAACGCTAAGGGTATATCCGTTACCACAGCCGATATCAGCTATTTTTAGCCTATCATTTCCTTTGAATTTTTTAAAAGCCTTGATTGTTTGAATTATAGCCTTTGTTTCACGCTTTCTAACATATTCATTTTCCATAGTAGAAAGCGGACTTGCGCCTTTGTTTTTTGCCACATCGCTATAGTGCTTCATCACAGCTTGTTCATAATTTGACATAACAACCCCCTAAAATTGCTTAAAAAATTCGGCGTTTTTAAACGCAAAGGTTTTGAATTTTTTAGAATTTAAATCCAAAAAATTCAAGTCTATAATTTTTTGGATTTAACACTTAAAATGGTAAAAAATATGGATAAATTAAAAGAATATATTTTAGATAAAATATTTATTATTTCATCTCAGCCGGTGCTTTTTGAGGATTTGCTTAAGGCAAATGCGCTCTTTAACGAAGGCATGATGATAGACCCTGCAAAGCTCAATTTTAAGTTTAATCTAGCTAGACTTTATTTGATTTATGGCATCATTTGCCTGATTTTTATTTTTGTTGGCATTGTGATTTTACACGGACTTTTGGTTAAAATTGACTCGCATTTTAGCATTATTGGCACGGCGATTATTACCTCTTGCGTGTTTATTGGCTTTGATATTTTTAAGCGCTGGGCTAGAAAAGAGATTTCACTTAGGCTTATTAAAAAGGCTTGGAGCATTCATCTTGCGTATTTTGATTATGAAAAATACAAAAAGCAAGTTGAGCAAATCTACAACGAAGCACACAAAGACGAAGTTTTACGCAAAGACCTTGAAAAATATGTGCTTGAAAAATTAGTAAATATGCCAAAGGCTTGAATTTTATAAAATTCACTTATCATCCACTGCTGCGGCAGTTTTAAAAAATTCCGCATCAAAGTCCGGGCGGTCTTTCGGCATCCGCTGCGCCAGCACATACATGGCAAAGCCGGCAAAAATACCGATGGCCGGGGCGCCCCGGACGGCAAGCGTCTTGATGGCATCGTACATTTCCTCCGGACCTTCCAGTTCCAGATACTCCCGGTGCAGGGGCAACCGGCGCTGGTCCAGAATAATCAGTTTTTTCCCGTCCTCACTGAGACGGACGTGGTCAACAGTCTGCGGCATCGTTCTTTCTCCTGGCTGCGTGATTTTATGATTTTTATATTTTACACCATATTCCCGAGGTTTTCCATAGCAAAACGCGAAAAACCGCAGTTCTGCACCGAAATCGGGGCAGAACTGCGGTTATGAAGAGGAAATCTGTTTCTTGATCTGTCCGATGGCCGCCTTTTCCAGCCGGGAGACCTGCGCCTGGGAAATGCCGATCTCCCCCGCGACCTCCATCTGGGTACGTCCGTCGAAAAAGCGCAGCCACAGGATGTGTTTCTCCCGTTCGCTCAAGGCGCTCATTGCCTGATCCAGTGCGATCTGCAGCAGCCACTGTTCATCCGTGTTTTTTGTGTCACCTACTTGATCCAGCACCGTGACGCTCTCGCCGCTCTCGGTATAGACCGGTTCGTAAAGGCTCACCGGATCGCAGATGGCATCCATGGCGAACACCACCTCGCTGCGAGGCACTTCCAGGACCGCGGCGATCTCCTC
>CALEHZ010000303.1 GCA_937875715.1 uncultured Campylobacter sp.
AATGTGCGCGATGCTAAGCTGAAGGCTGATTACGCGCATCCTCTCGGATACAGAGATTGCCGAAATCGCCGAGAAGTATCTACATGGAAAAACCACATACAGCTGGCGGAGCAGTATGGCTGTTGTCGACGAGCTATTGTAAATGCGCTGAAAAAGAGCAGTATTACGGCAACTAAGGCCAAAGCCCAGGAAGTGCTGAATCCGGATGACGTGATAAAAATGTATAGCGAATACCACACGACGGCAGAGATTGCCAAGAAGTACGGAGTCAATCCGAACTCAGTAATCAGATGTCTCAGGAGTAATGGAGTGGCAATCAGGAGCAGGTGGGATTATCCGAGATACTAATTCCCGAAAAGTATACACTATGTCAGATCCGCAGGCAGTGGGATCTCCAGGGGGTTAGTTATAGAATCTGAGCCACCTACGTTCTTTAGTTTTAGGCAGTCTCACTATTAGTGTATTAGCAAAATCGGGTTCAAACTTATTCCTGCTTATTTGAAGAATATGCGCTGGGAATGATTCGGTCTATCCACTCCGATTTCTGGCATATCTATCGCAATGATCATCTGTAGTAAGTTTGATAATAACTGTTTTACATCTTTTCTATATGGTTTTGGATCTGTTACTAACGCGCTATGTAATCTGGCGCTCAGTTCGCCAAAGAAGATTTCTCCATTTTTCTCTGTAAGCTGATCCATAAGCCATAAGTAAGAAGGGCTCCACCTGAGACTACCTCTCAGGACCTCTTTATCCTCAGAATAAAAAATCATTAAAAACCCTTGACAAGCAATTTTTAAAATCAAAGAATTTTAGCAAAATTTCTTTTAAAAGGGGCTGAAAATGGCTAAAGGAACTATAAATACAAGAGTAAAAGCAGACGCAAAAGAATTTAAAGCCGAAATGAAAGCTGTCGCAGGAGCGATAGAAAACATATCAAAGCAATTACAAAATAGCAACGAACGTTTAAAAATAAGCTCTCAAAGCTTTGGATTATTTAGCAAAAACACAAAAGGCGTAGTAGCTGACCTAGCACATTTAAGCCAAGCATTAAGTGGTTTTAAGGGGGCATTTAATTTTATTTCAGGCTATGCCAGCGAGTTTATCAAAACCGCTGATGCAATAAACACAATGAACGCTAGGCTAAAGCTAACCACCACAAGCACGGCGCATTTTGAAGCTTTAAAAAATTCAATCAATGAAATAGCAAGGGCGACATATTCAAGCACTGAGAGCATAAGCAATTTATTTATAAATCTAAATCAGTCTTTAAGCGAAATGGGGCTGTCTCAAAAACAAGCACTTGAAATGGCACAAACTCTAAGCCAAGCCCTAAAAGTAGGTGGGGCAAGTGCTATTGATGCCGAAAGAGCTATCACGCAGTTTAGCCAAGCACTTAGCACTGGTAAATTACAAGGGCAAGATTTTAAGGCGATGATACAGGCTGCCCCAAGCTTGCTAAAAAATATGGCAGATGCCTTAGGCGTTACAACCGGTGAGCTTAGAGGGATGGCTACAGCTGGCGAGCTAACAAATGAAAAGCTAGTTGCTGCTTTTGCTAATATGAAAGATGAAATGGCTAAAACATACGCTTCTATGCCAGTAAGCGTAGAAAATGCTATGACTGTGATGAATAATAGCATAGATAATTTTATAGAAAATTTAAATCTAGCAATATCGGCAAACTCAGCTTTAAGCACATATTGGATAAAAATAACATTTTTAAATGCTGCATTTTTTACGCACTGGAAGAACATCAAAAGCAAATCAAAGCTAATCAAAATAAATCAAAAGAAGCTTAAAATAAACTTAAATGGTGGGTTAAGCTCACCCGTTTTAATGGCTTAAAGCTATGAAATAATAGCATTTTAAAAGTTTAAGCAAAGATAGATTACCCAAATAATTACTTATTTAGTTTTTGTTTGTTTTTATATACACAAAAAAGAAAGTAGCATTCTAGTGTATTTTTTTAAGTGATAGCATTTTAACATATTTTTTCTTTATTTGGCGTAAATTTTAGCTCCTTTTAAGACTTTCAATCACTCTCAAATATCGGTAAAATCTTTATTAAAATGATAAATTGTTTATATTTTTGGAATGTTTAACTTCCCCTAAATACCCTCTATAAATACACGAATTTCTTAAAAAATGCACACTTCAGCAAACTATAAAGAAAGTTTTTTTTAATTATTGTAATCTTTCAAAAATTTTTTTAAAAAGGAGATAAAATGAAATCAATTAAAACACTAGCTGATGGTTGGCTAAGTCCAGAAAACTTGCAAGAAAAATACGCCATCTCAACAAGCGTACAAGCGCTTTTAAGAATGAAAAAGCGCCAAGAAAGCGATAAACACCCTTTACCATTTACTAAAGTAGGCAAACGCATACTTTATAGAAAAGAACTAATTGAAAAGTGGCTTTTGGCAAATCAAAGCAATAACGCTTATTCATTAGAAGATTAATTAAAAGGAGAAAAAATGACAACAGCAGAAAATAGAAAAAGAATTGAGAATCAGCAAAAGCAAGAGAGAGATAAGGCTATTAAGACTGAGCTAAAAATCACGCAATTAAAGGGCAGATTATCAGCCCTTGATGGTATGATTAAACACGCTCAAAACGAAAAAAGCAAAATCACGCTAGAACTACGAAATTTAGGGGCTTCTACACCGAAATCTAACTTACGTTAATGGTAGCGATGTACAACGCTTTAAAGACGCTAAAATGATGATATATTCATAACTAACACGAGTTCAGCCTCGCAGAGCAAAAGGCGACTGGGTGGCTAAGGGCAGAGCTTGCGACGCCATTAGTCATCTCGGTCGTATTTTGCAAAATACGACCCATACCACACACACCGCCGCAAGCTCTGGTGGTATGGAGGGTCGCCTTTTGCCCTGCGGGGTTGCCAATCATACCAATTTGAAAAGGAGACATAATGAACTATAAGACAAACGACTATGCAAGTATTGCACACGATTTTAGAGATAGCGAGACTGAAAATAGAGTATTTACTGACATTCCAAACAGCTATTGGTCGCCAAATGCTGATAGTTATAGCAATATACAACATTATAATAACATTGAAAATCTACGCAAAGAGATAGAATTAGAGCGTATGAGCTACTACGAATTAGCAACTGGTCAAAAAGTCCAAGCAAAGACTGCTCTACTATATTCTGCTGTGTTTGAAGTGGCTGAGGACACAGAGGCTAGTGATATTTATGAGAGCATAGGAAGAGCCCTAGAAAGCGATCTTGATACCAAAATATATGGGATAGCGATACATAAAGACGAGGGTGTGCTAATAGACAAAGAAAGTGGTAGAGCTTTAACTAGTGGTGTGGATTTTGCGTGGGATGAGAAACAAGGTCGTTTTTGGTTGCTGAGCTACAATAACAGCACAGCAGAATTTGAGCGTTTGAGACCACTAAGTGAGGCAGAATTAAAAGAGAACTACGAGATTAAGCGAAACTGCCACGCACACTTGCTATTTTGTGGATTACGCAGTGATGGGACAAGCATAAAATCAGAGCTAAACAGCGATAAGAAAATTAAAAAGCTAGAAAGCTTAGGAATTACTCCAAGCACAGCCAAAAAAGCCTTTAATAAGGCTAACTATTTTGGCGAAAATAGCCAGTGGGCTACAAAATACCACGAGTTATACAATAACACATTTAAGCATAAACAGCCTATTAAAAATACAATGCTACAAAAGGGGCAAGAAGGCGAAATAGTGAGGCTCTTTAAAGCCTTAGTGGCAAAAAACAAACAAGGCTCTAAGAATAAAGCACAAGCCAAGCAAATAGAGGGCATTTTAAAAGACGAATTTAAAGGCTTAAAACGGATAAATGGCTATAAATATTTTGTGGCATACGCAAATCAACTAGCTTACACTGATGAGCCTTTGACACAAAAACAATACAAGGCTTTTTTAACAATGCTGAAACAATCTAACGGTGATGCACTTATTCAAAGCATAGTGGCTATGGATAGCAAACAAGAATCAAAAGAGCTACAAGAGAAATTTTTAAGCCAAAAAGAGCTAGAAAAACAGCTAAAAGAGATTAAAAAAGCAGAAACTGGTAAAGGTTGGACTGCTGAATTTTTTGGAAAGATAGGAAGTTTAATAGGTGGTCAATATACGCAAAAAGAGCTAGATGAGAAAATCGCAAAGATAAAAGCAGAGTTTAGCCTAAAAATAGCCCAAAAAGACAATAAAATCGCAGAGTTAGAGGAACAAAATAAGATTTTAAAAGCTGAAAATAGCGAAATGAAGGCTTGTCTTAGCGATATTTGCGAGAGCTTAGACTTAGAAAAACCACGAATTATAGATTTTTGCAAACCGAATTTTTTAAAAAGCTTGGCTTGGAAGATAAAAAGTCGTATAAAAGCGCTTTTATCCCTAAATCGCTCAGAAGTGGCTCAAATTTCAACGAAGAGCAATTTAGATGAATTATATCCAAAAGAGCAAAAAACGCTTGAAAATACTGAAAAACAAATAATAGAGAAAAAAGAAAAAATGAAACCGGTTAAACAACGATGAAAAGTACCTAGCTTAGGTGCTTTTAAAGTATTTTTTACATTAAAAAGAATTGAGTAAAATTAGTTAGTGGTGCCCGGGACCTTAGCACAATAATTGCTATGTATGCTACTTATATTCATCATTATATATTTTTTGGGACGCCATTTTGGGACTCTTATTGTTTTTTTAATTGTTTTATAAAATTAGTTGCACTATTAGTAAAAATGCCAAAATGACTAAAATAGAGCATTAATGCTGATATATAGTGTTTATAATGTTTTTTGTGTATGCCTATAAATTGCCTAAAATTGCCTAATGTTTAATAGAATTTTAGGCAATTTTAGGCATAGATTAGTTAATTAGCGAAGTAGCCAAGAAAGCGTTATATCAATTTTATAGCTCGTTCTTAGACTATTTGGCAGTATTACCTTATGTAAAAGATTTATTTTCTGCAATTTCTCTAAAACCAAATTGATTTAGCCCTATAATTTGATTTTTTTCATTCACTAAAACATAAGGGCTAAGTATTTCTTTGGCTTTTTGAGCGTTTAGCTTAGGACGAATATAAGCACCAAATTCACTAAATGATTTTGGTAATTTATTGTTATTGCTATACTCGAGAATTTTATTTATGATTTTTTTCAAATGTTCATCTTTTCCATTATTTAAATTTTTTATCACCGAAACAATATGTTCGTAATTATTTAGATAATTTAAAATAAAAAGAAAAGCCATTTCGTAAGTTACATCATCAATAATATCGCTTGGAATATGAGCTGGAAATTCTAGCCAAATATCAAATTCACGCAAATAATGTAAGATTATAAGAATAGCTTTAAAATTATACTCCACTCTTACAAAATAATCAGCAAAATCATCATCATAACGATTTCTAAGCTCTTTTACAAGAGCTTTTAATTTATGCGTTATTTTATGTTCTACTACTTGATTTTTTACTAAGCGATGCTCTTTATTTATTCTAGCAAATTCTATGATTTTTTCAGAATT
>CALEHZ010000304.1 GCA_937875715.1 uncultured Campylobacter sp.
ACATTCTCACTACTTCTCTGAACAGAAGAAAGAATTGAATTAATCTTACTCATACCTTCCTTTGTCTGTTCAGACAACTGTCTTATCTGATCAGCAACTACAGCAAAGCCACGTCCTACCTCGCCAGCTCTAGCTGCTTCAATTGCTGCATTAAGCGCTAGTAGATTTGTCTCTTCAGAGACCTCAGCTATCATGCCCAGAATTTTTCTAATAGACTCAGTTTGCGCTACAAGCTGCTTATTTTGAGCTACGAGCGCTTTTTCTTCTTCATTTACATTTTGGACATGTTCTACGAATTTTTTAAGCTCATTTATCATCAAACCAAGCTCGTTAAATGAGCTTTTATTGCTGCTAGCAGCATCATTTGATAGACTTTGTGATACTTCAAGCTCATTGCTTACTGTTTTTGTGATTTCAAAAAGTTCGTCATTTTGTTTAAGTGCGTCTTGGACATTTTTTGAAAGATTTGCTGAGCTTGAGTATAAAAGTCCGCTTTGTTTATCCACGCCATCAGCGTCTTTTTTAACCGAAACTATGGTGTGCTGAATTTTTTCTATAAAAGTATTTATATTTTTTGAGCTTCTGCCGATTTCATCGTTGCTTCGCACATTTATTCTAGCTGAAAGATCGCCCTCGCCTACTGCTAAATCTTTAGCTTTTACAAACAAATTATTTATTGGGCTAATTACGATATAGCGTAAAAGCACGATTACAGCAAGTAAAGTGATGATAAATGAAACCACAAAAATCGCTAGAAAAATCTTACTAGCTGTTGCAAGCTTTGCATCAATTTCATTTAGCGAATACTCCAAATTCATCACGCCTAAAACTTCGCCTTCTTTGGCATTTGCGTGACATACAAGACATTCAGCTTGAGCCCTAAAAGGCACAATTTGGCGTAATGTATGCTTACCATTTGTGTTTTCATCAAAGCTTAATTTCTGTGGATTTGTAAATTGCTTTGCGATAAGTGCGTCATTTACAGGCACTTTTTCTAGTCCAAATATTTCTGAGACTACATCTGATCTATAAATTTTTAGTGAGCTTACACCATCGATTTTAGCAGCTTCGTGGACAGCTTTTGTGATTATTTCAGGATCGCCTGCATTCATAGAGGTTTTAACGGTCTGAAAAATCGACTCAGCAACCATTGAAATATTTTTATTTACTTCTTCTTGGCTATATGATTGAAACTGCAATACAATCACCGCTTGAATGATACCAAAGCAGATAAGCAAAACCACGCTTATGCCCAAAATCACCTTTTTACTGATAGAATTTAACATGTCGTCCCCCGCTAAAAAAATAATGAAATCTTACTACTTTAAAAATAAAAATAAAATAAAAAAATAAATTAAATTTCATTTTAAATTGAGCTTTAATCTTTTGACACCTTTGAATTTTATAAAATTCCATAAAATTCAGCCTTGAATTTTATAAAAAACTTGAA
>CALEHZ010000305.1 GCA_937875715.1 uncultured Campylobacter sp.
CCAGCGTCCATAAATGCTGTAAGTCCTTGTGAGAAAAAATACTCTTGGACGGCTAGAATTATCTTTATTCTTTGTTCTTCGCTGATTTTTGGTATGATTTTATGAATAGGCGAATGTGGGCTTAAAAGTGCTGCATTTTCTTTAAAAATTCCAAGCGGATTTCCATCCTTGTCTCTTGTAATCACGCCGCCATCTATATCAGGCGTGTTTTTATCAATACCAGCTGCCTTCATCGCAGCTTTGTTTAAAAACTCCGTGTGATGCGAAAGTGCTGTTAAAATAATAGGTTTATCGCCTAAATCATCTAAAATATCAGCACTAGGGTCATTACCATCAAAAATCGCCTCACTCCAGCCAATTCCTTGAATTACTTTAAGTTCTGGATTTTCATTTATATATCTTTTTAAGGTTAGTTTAAGCTCATCAATAGTATCACAATCTTCTAAATTAACCTTTAGAATTTTCTCACTCATGCCCATATGTGCGTGCACATGCCCATCAATAAAACCAGGATTTATCACGCTATCTTTAAAATCATATACTTTTGTATTTGCACCTTTAAACTCGCCTACGCCGTCTTTTGCGCCTACATAGACGAATTTTCCATCTTTTATAGCGATCGCCTCTGCCATTTCGCCTTTTTCATAAGCTGTGTAAATATCGCCATAAATGATAGTATCAGCAGGCTTTGCGCTTTTAATCGGCGTTTGAGTGATGATTTTTATATCTTTTCGCCACTCTTGTTCTGTGCTTTGTGCAGCACTAGCCCCAGTGCAAATCGCAGTAGCCGCCACAGCTGAAAAACCAAAAAATTCCCGTCTATTCATTTTTTCTCCTTTGAAAATTGTAATTGAAATTATAGCTTGAATTTTATAGATTTTATAAAATTCAGCTTTGAATTTTATAAAATTCACTTTGGCGCAGTGTTAATAAACCCACTGAATTTTATAAAATTCACTCTTTATTAAGTTATTTTTGGCTAAAATCCCAACCAAATTTTTAAGGACAAAAAATGAAACGCAAAAAAATATACAATCCAGCTAGCACCGAGACTTTGGGCGAACGCAAAGTTTTTAACGGCAATCCACACGGAATTTTAAACTTTACAAAGGCAAAATATGAGTGGGCGCTAAAACTTTGGGATTTGATGGAGGCAAATACTTGGTTTCCAAAAGAAGTAGATACAACTGATGATGTGCGAGACTATGCATTTAATCTAACTAGCGCTGAAAAACGCATGTATGATTTGGTGTGGAGCCAGCTCATTTCAATGGATAGTTTTCAGACAAATAACCTAGCTGATAATATAAATCCATACATCACAGCACCTGAAATAAACGCTGTTTTAGCCCGCCAAGCCTACGAAGAGGCAAACCACAGCAAATCGTATGCGGTGATGGTAGAAGCGATTTGTGATAATACTGATTTGATTTATGAAATGGAAAAGCACGATGACATGCTTCGCCGCAAAAATGACTATATTTCAAGCGTTTATGAAGAACTAGCCGGTGAGGTGACAGATGAAAAACTACTTTTAGCAATGGTGGCAAATCAAATTTTAGAAGGAATTTATTTTTATGCTGGCTTTTGTTCAATTTATGCTTTGGCAAGAGCGGGCAAAATGCTAGGTTCTGCGCAAATGATTCGCTTTATTCAAAGAGATGAAATTACGCATTTGCTTTTGTTTCAAAATATGATAAATTCAGTTCGCAAAGAGCGTCCTGATTTGTTTAGCGATGCGGTGATAGCAAAAATCTATGAAATGTTTAAAAAAGCTGGAGAGCTAGAAATCGAATGGGGAAAATACATCACGCAAAATCAAATAATGGGCTTAACTGATGAAATAATCACAGAATATATACATTATTTAGTAGATAATCGCCTAACTTCAATTGGTTTAGATAAACTTTATAACGCAAATCATCCTATTAAATGGGTGGATGATTTTTCTAAATTTAACGACCAAAAAAGCAACTTTTTTGAGAGCAAGGTTACAAACTACAGCAAAGGTTCTTTGTCTTTTGACGATTTTTAAATTTTTAGCTTTAAATTTGCTGAATTTTATAAAATTCAAGCCTAATTTTATAAAATTCACAAAAAATTTATAAAATTTTTGTAATAAAAGATAAAATTTGTGATATAATTCGCCACCAAATTCCAAAATAAAGGTAAAACAATGAAAAAGTTGGTTTTCATCTCAGCTGCTGCTGCAGCTCTATTCATGGCTGGTTGTAGCTCAAAAGCTCCTGCTACAACTGATACAACAAACAATGATGTATATAGCAGAGATATGGCTAGCATCATCAATGGTCTTCAAAGCAGAGTTCAAAACATTTACTTTGACTTTGATAAATTCAATATCCGTGCTGACCAACAAGGCGCACTTAATGGCAACGCTGTAGTATTTAACGAAAGCGATGCAAGCTCACTTCGCATTCTTATCGAAGGAAACTGCGATGAGTGGGGTAGCGATGAGTATAACTACGCTCTTGGCGTAAAACGTGCAAAAACTGCAAAAGACGCTCTTGTAGCTCAAGGTGTAAGCGAGAGCAGAATCGATATCGCTTCAAATGGCGAGAGCAAACCAGTATGTACTGAGCGTTCAAAAGCTTGCGATGCTCAAAATCGCCGTGACGAATTTAGAATTATGCAATAATTTTAAAGTCTAAGAATGAAAAGATCTTTTCTCTTAGTAGTAGCCCTTTTTGGGGCTACTGCGCTCTTTGGCGCAGAAACTTCAGCTTTTAAAAGCAAACAAGCACAAACCGAAGCTATCACAAACGCACAAGCCGATATTAGTGAAACAAAGCAAAATATCGAGGGTATGCAAAGCGTGATCGCCGGACTTAGTGAAAATAATCAAAAATTAAGTATTAGAATTAGCGATATAGAAACAATGCTAAAAGACGATGTAAATGTCCAAATAGCAGATATCAAAAAAAATCAAGAAGAACAAAACGCAAAATTAGACAAACTAACAGCTGCTGTAACAGCGCTTGGTGCTGCGCTTGATGGTGGAACAAAAAAAAAGGCAAAAGAAAGTAAAACAGCAGATAAACCAGCAACAGAAAAAAAATCAAATAAAGAAACAAAAGTAGATAATGAAGAAAGAGATTTAATTGGCGCTGATTCTAAAAGCGTTTTAGCACAAGCTGATAAAGACTTTGCTGCTAAAAAATATGCAAAAGCCAAAGAAGCTTATCAAGCATTATTAGATAAAAATTACAAGCCAGCATATTCAAACTACATGCTTGGTGAGATTGCCTATGCTAACCAAAAGTATAACGAAGCAATTCCATACTACAAAGCTAGTGTAAATTTATATGATAAGGGCAATTATATGCCACGCTTGCTTTATCACACAGCTATTAGCTGCGATAAAATCGGCAAAAAAGAAGATGCAAATAAATTTTACGCAGCCTTAAAACAAGCCTACCCAGACAGCGAAGAAGCAAAGGTCGCTCCAACTCGCAAATAAAATGCTAGTTCATATTTGTTGTAGCGTTGATAGCGATTATTTTTTAAAGCGACTTTGTGAATTTTATAAAGCCAAAGATCTTGTAGCTTATTTTTACGACCCAAATATACATCCTTATAGTGAGTATTTGCTGCGTCTAAATGATGTCAAGCGCTCTTGTAAAAAGCTAAAAATCAAATTTCTTGCTGGTGAGTATAATTTTAAAAGCTGGCTTGGCGGCACAAAAGGACTTGAAAACGAGCCAGAAAAAGGCGCAAGATGTGCTTATTGCTTTGATTTTCGCCTTGAAAATACTGCTAAAAAAGCCTTGGAGTTAGGGCAAAAAACCATTACAACCACGCTTTTAATGAGTCCAAAAAAAGATTTTGAAGTTTTAAAAGCAAGTTTAGAAAAAATATGCTCTAAGTATGATTTAAACTTTGTTGCGCTAGATTTTCGTAAAAACGGAGGCACAACCGAGCAGTTTCAAAATGCAAAAGAGCAAAAACTTTATCATCAAAATTATTGCGGCTGCCTGTATGCTCTAAATATGAGCAGAAATGAAGCCAATCTAAGCGAATTAAGCTGTCCTATAAATCGCCAAATCCAGCCAGGCAGCGCTGCGTGGCGAGAAAAAATATTTAAAAAAGTTCGTAAATTAGAAAAAAAAGGTAAAAAATTCGAGCTTTTAAAAGCTAAAATTACAAATTACCGCTTAATCAGCGCTAAACTTACGTTAAATAACGAGCCAAAATACAGCTATTTCATCTTTAAAAGTATTTTAAATAAAGAGAGTTCAAGCTTTACAATTAGCGAGATTAAAAATAATGAAATTTACAGCGCAAAGGATTATATTTTACTGATTTCTTTAAGGCTTTTTAATAAGCTCTCAAGCTGCGATTTTAAAAGCACAAAAGAGCTATATTTTCACGCTCCAAGCCTAAAAAAAGAGCTAAAAGTTCGCAAAAAATTGTGCGGTGCGCTTAGTACAAATCCTATCATCGTGCTTGATAAAATCGAGCCAGGCAAAGCTACCATCACGCTAAAAGCAAGTGAATTTTCTAGTTGCGAGCAAATTCTTTACATTTAAAAGTTGAATTTTATAAAATTCACTATTCAAAAAATTCATAAAATTCAAACTTATTTATATTATTTTTTGTTATAATTTTCAACTTTTATATAAGGAGAAAAAATGGAAAAATTTTACCTAGAAAACAAAGATGACGTTCTTCAATCGGTTAAATCATCTATTGATGGTTTAAGTAAAGAAGAAGCCTTAAAAAGATTGAACGAAAACGGTAAAAACAAACTTCAAGAAGCTGAAAAAGAAACGATGTTTCAAAAGTTTATTGGTTCTATCTCGGATCCAATGATCATTATGCTTTTAGCTGCTGCTGGCTTACAAGCAACAGTTAATGTCTTACAAATGTCAGAAGGGTTTAAGATTTCTGAATTTGCGGATGTCATCGTAATTTTGGTGGTTGTAATCAT
>CALEHZ010000306.1 GCA_937875715.1 uncultured Campylobacter sp.
AGCGCCCACTCAACGAGTGCGTAGCAAAAAGCTGAGCCAGCCTATAAAAAGAATTTTCAGAAAATTCAATAAAATAATTAAGGATTAAAACATGATAAAAGTAGGAATTTTGGGTGTCAGCGGCTACACAGGACTCGAGCTTGTAAAAATTATTTTAAATCACAGCGAGTTTAAGCTAACATACGCAGGGGCAAGCAGCGAAGGCAAAATAGATGAGATTTTTCCGCAGCTAAAAGGCGTGTGTGATTTAAAAGTGGAAAAAGCTGATGTAAATGAGATCAAATCACGCTGTGATCTTGTTTTTACCGCACTGCCACATATGGAAAGTATGAAATACATAAAAGAGCTTAGAACTAGCGTAAAAATCGTGGATTTATCGGCTGATTACCGTATTTCTTATAGAGCTTATAAGGCAAATTATGGCGAGCATTTAGACAAAGAGGGCTTAAAACTAGCCAAGTATATAATCCCAGAAATAAACGGCAAAGATGCTACAAAAACAAGCCTTATAGCAAATCCAGGCTGCTATCCTACTGCTTCGCTTTTAGCCCTTGCGCCCTTTGCGCCACTAATAAACGATAAAAACGGCGTTTTTATAGATGCAAAAAGCGGAGTAAGTGGCGCTGGCAAGGGGCTTAAAGAAAGCTCACATTTCATTAGTGCAAACGAAAACGCAAACGCCTACTCGCCACTAACACACCGCCATGCAGTTGAAATAAAAGAGCATTTTGAGAGTTTATCTGGGCTTGAGACACAGATTTGCTTTGTGCCACATTTGCTGCCACTAAGCCGTGGAATGCTCGCTACTTGCTATTTCACACTTAGTCCTGAGTTTAAAGACACAAGACCGCTTGAGAGTCTTAAAAAATTCTACAAAGGACATGAATTTATTAGAGTTTGTGATGCGCCGCCAAGTATCAAAAATGTGGCTGGCACACACTTTTGCGATCTTTATGTCATGAAAAGTGGCGATAAGATGGTGGTTTTTAGCGCAATTGATAATTTGCTTCGAGGGGCTAGCTCACAGGCTGTGGCAAATGCTAATCTAATGTGTGGGATTGATGAATACACCGCACTTCCAAGGATAGCAAGCTTTGTTTAAGATTAACGCTGATGCTATTTTTTTAAGCGATGCGCATGAAAACACGAACAAAAAGAATTTTTTGAATTTTCTAAAAGCGCTAAAAAATGGCAAAATTGCCTTGCCAAGCCAGATTTTCTTGCTTGGCGATATGTTTGATTATCTTTCAATCACTACTTATTCACAGCAGTTTTATGGCGAATATATCAGCATTTTAAACGAGCTTAGCGCTAAAACGCAGATCTTTTATTTTGAGGGAAATCACGATTTTAATTTGGCTGAAATTTTGCCAAATTGTAAGGTTTTTAGCATTGAGGCTCAGCCTGTAAGATTTGAATTTTATGAAAAAAGCCTAGATATTAAAAAAAGCGTGGATATCGCTCATGGCGATATTTTTTTGCCTTTTATTACGCAAATTGCGCTTAAAATTTTAAGAAATAAAATGCTTTTAAGCTTTTTGAATTTTTTGGATTCTGCTTTGAAATTTACGATTTCACGCAGAATTTTACAAAAACAAATGCATAAAAAGCTTGATTATAAAATTATAAATTTTAAAGATTTTGTAAGCTTACGGCTTAAAAAATTCAGCGCCGATATCGTTATAGAAGGACACTGGCATCAAAATCAAAGTTTTGAAATAGAAAATAAATTTTATATAAATTTGCCTAGTTTTGCGTGCGAACAAAGTTTTTTTGTGCTACAATTCGCGGATTCAAAAATTCAAATCCTAAAAAGGAGCCTAAATGTTTGATGATAATGTCTTAAAAACAGGCTCAGGAGAGATGGAGCTCGTTGATTTTCGTATCCTTAAAAAAGGTAAAGAACCGGGCAATGTTTATGAAGGAATTTACGGAGTAAATGTTGCGAAGGTCAAGGAAATCATCAAAATGCCAAGTCTTACTGAGCTGCCTGGAACACCTGAGTATATCGAAGGAATTTTTGACCTTCGTGGTGTGGTAATTCCAGTTGTTAATCTTGCTCGTTGGATGGGCATAGATCCGCCTACTGAGCGTATTTTAAAGCCACGCGTAATCATCTCTGAATTTTCTAATATCTACATTGGATTTATAGTCCATGAAGCAAAGAGAATCCGTAGAATTAACTGGAAAAACATAGAACCAGCGAATTTTTCTGGTAGTGCTGGTGCTGGTGGTGCTTTGGATAAAAGCAAAATTACAGGCGTTACTCGCATTGAAAATGACGATGTATTGCTTATTTTAGACTTAGAAAGTATTGTTCAAGAACTAGGTATTTATCAGCCAAAAATGGACATCGACACTACTGATTTTCAGCATATCGATGGACTTGCCTTGGTGCTTGATGATAGCATGACAGCACGCCATCTTGTAAGCGATGCTTTAAGCAAAATGGGCTTAAAGGTGCTTGAGGCAAAAGACGGCGTAGAGGGCTTAGAAAAGCTAAATGAGCTTTATGAGCTTTATGGAGATAGAATAGCTGAAAATCTAAAGGTTATAATTAGCGATGTTGAGATGCCACAAATGGATGGAATGCACTTTACAGCGATAATTAAGGCTGATAAGAGATTTGCTAATGTTCCACTTTTGTTTAACTCATCAATTAGTAATCAATTCAGTGAATCACAAGGCAAACAAGTAGGTGGCGATGGCTATCTAACAAAATTCAATGCTACTCAGCTATATAATGAAGTAAGCCGTGTGGTAAATGAGTATAAAAAACAACAACAAGGAGGCGCAAATGGATGATATGCAAGAATTGTTAGAAGACTTTCTGGTTGAATCTTTTGAGCTAATTGAGCAAATAGACCACGATCTAGTTGAGCTTGAGACAAATCCAGAAGATCTTGATTTATTAAATAGAATTTTCCGTGTTGCGCACACAGTTAAGGGTAGTTCATCATTTTTAAACTTTAATATTTTAACTGAGCTTACTCACCACATGGAAGATGTGCTAAATAAAGCACGTCACGGCGAGCTAAAAATCACAGCTGATATCATGGATGTGGTATTAAAATCAGTAGATATGATGAAAAACCTACTATTTAGCATCAGAGACAATGGTAGTGATAGTGCAGCTGGCATAGATATAACTGATATGTGTAAATTGCTAACTGATCTTAGCGAAGGCAAAGGCGTAGCCGCAGCAGCTCCAGCACCAGCAGCAGCCGCCCCAGCTGCCCAGCCAGCACCAGCACCTGCAGCACCAGCTGTTGCTGATATACCGCCATCTGCTATACCAGAGGGCGTAGATCCAAACACTCTAAGTGATGATCAAGTAAATGCTGAAATTGAGCGTTTATTAAAAGTTCGCAAAGCAGAAGATGAAGCAAGATGGGCTGCAAAAGCAGCAGGCGGCGAAACACCAGCTGCTGCTCCAGCAGCAGAAGCTTCAGCAGCACCAGAGGCACCAGCACCTGCTCCACAAGCACCTGCAACACCTACTCCACAGGCAGCACCAGCTGCAAAACCAGCTGCTAAACCAGCAGGTGATGCAAGCGGAGCTGCACCAGCAAAAGCAAGCTCAGCTGCTATGGATCAAACAATTCGTGTTGAGGTTGGCAGATTAGACTATCTAATGAACCTTGTTGGTGAGCTAGTTTTAAGCAAAAACCGCTTGCTTACAATCTATAATGATGTTGAAGAGCGCTATGATGGAGAGCAATTCCTTGAAGAGCTAAACCAAGTTGTTTCATCTCTAAGCTTAGTTACAACAGATGTTCAACTAGCCGTGATGAAAACAAGAATGCAGCCAATTGCTAAGGTATTTAATAAATTCCCTCGTGTTGTTCGTGATATAGCAAGAGATTTGAATAAACAAATTGACCTTGAGATTAGCGGTGAGGAAACAGAGCTTGATAAATCAATCGTTGAAGAAATCGGCGATCCGCTAACTCACATTATTCGCAATTCATGCGACCATGGAGTTGAAAGTCCAGAGGATCGTAAGGCAGCTGGCAAACCTGAAAAAGGTATAATTCAGTTAAAAGCGTATAATGAAGGCAATCATATCGTAATTGAAATCGTAGATGATGGTAAAGGTATGGATGCTGATGCGATTCGTGTAAAGGCTATTGAAAAAGGACTTATTACTGAGCACGAAGCCGACACTATGAGCAATAAAGAAATATTTTCTATAATCTTTAAGCCTGGTTTTTCTATGGCTAAAAAGCTTACAAATATTTCTGGTCGTGGCGTTGGTATGGATGTCGTTAAGACAAATATTGAAAAACTTCACGGCATTATTGATATAGACAGTGAGCTTGGCAAAGGAACTACGCTAAAATTAAAAATTCCTTTAACTCTAGCGATTATTCAATCGCTTCTAGTTGGAACGCAAGAAGAAATTTATGCTATTCCGCTAGCAAATGTAAATGAAACTGTGCGTGTGCCGGTTGATAATATTTACACAATCGAGGGCAAAAATGTTCTTCGTTTAAGAGATGAGGTTTTAAGCCTTGTTCGCTTAAGCGATCTTTTTGGTGTAAAACAAGTGCTAGAAAGTGGCGATCAGACTTATGTAGTTGTTATTAGCGTGGCTGAGACTAAGCTTGGAATTATAGTAGATAACCTAATCGGTCAAGAAGAAATCGTTATCAAATCTCTTGGTAACTATCTTTCTGGTATAAATGGAATAGCTGGTGGAACTATCCGTGGTGATGGTAGAGTTACGCTTATTATCGATGTTGGCGTGATTATGGATATGGCAAAAGAAGTAAAAGTCGATATCAAATCAAGCATGGCAAATGAAACAGCTGCTAAAGTAAAGGAAAAACCAGAAGATTATAAAGTGTTAGTTGTGGATGATTCAAAGATGGATAGAACGATAATCCGCAAATCTCTAACCCCTACTGGAATTACGCTAGTTGAGGCTTGTGATGGCTTAGAAGCACTAAATATAATTAAATCTGGAGAACACGCCTTTGATGCTGTGTTAATTGATATTGAAATGCCAAAAATGGATGGCTATACTCTTGCAGGTGAGATTCGCAAATACTCTAAATACCGCAATTTACCACTAATTGCAGTTACAAGTAGAACAAGCAAAAGTGACCGCTTAAGAGGTGTAGAGGTAGGAATGACTGAGTATATTACCAAACCATACTCAGCTGAATACCTTGAAAATGTTGTTCGCAAGAACATCAAGCTAGTATAAGGATAGTAAAATGGATAAATTAAACGAAGTTTTACAAAAACAAAAGCAGCAAATGACAAATCCTATTCAAATTGACACTGATGAGGTGGAGCAATTAGTAGGATTTATCGTAGGCGAAGAGGAATTTGCGATTCCTATTCTTTATATTAAAGAAATTATTAAGCCTATAGAATTTACTCGTGTGCCTGGTGTGCCTGATTTTGTTTTAGGCGTGTTTAACATGCGTGGAAATGTAACGCCACTGATTGACTTGCGCATTATGTTTGGTGTGCAAAATCCAAAAATGACAGACACTACTCGCTATATCGTAATGGTGTATGAGGATAATGTCGCAGGCTTTGTGATTGATCGCTTAACTGAGGCAATTCGTATGAAAAAGAGCAAAATTGACCAGCCGCCTGAGACACTTTTGCATGCAAAAGGTATGATTGCAGGAATCGGCAAGCGTGAAAATAACATTCTTACAATTTTAAAAGCCGAAGGGCTTTTAAAGCGAGATTTTTAAGGATTTTTATGATTAAGCTTTGTGTGTTTGATTTTGATAGCACTTTGATGGATGGCGAGACCATTACTTATTTTGGAAAAGTAGTAGGCAAAAGCGATGAAATCGGTGCTATCACCAAACGCGCAATGGCTGGCGAGCTTGATTTTTTTGAGAGTCTAAAAGCAAGAGTGGCATTTTTAAAAGGTGCTAAACTTGCTGATATCGAGCAAATAGCGCGTAATCTGCCTTTTATTACAGGTGCAGAAGAAATCGTAAAATATCTAAAAAATAAAGGTATTTTAGTAGCTGTTTTTTCGGGCGGCTATCATATCGCCACAGACCACGCACAAGAGCTACTTGGCTTTGATATAAATTTTGCAAATATACTTCATCACAAAGACGGAGTTTTAACAGGTGAGGTTGGCGGAGAGATGATGTTTGGCTTCTCAAAAGGGCAGATGCTTTGGCGCCTTCGCACTCTTTTAAATCTTAGCAAAGAAGAAGTAGCTGTCGTAGGCGATGGGGCAAATGATATTTCTATGTTTAAAGAGGCTGGTGTTTGCGTGGCATTTTGTGCTAATGAGATTTTAAAAAATTCAGCCACTCACATAATAGAAAAAAAAGATTTGCGTGAGCTAAAAAATATTTTATAAAGTGAATTTTATAAAATTCATTTTATAAAATATTTTATTTTGAATTTTATAAACTTTTGAATTTTATAAAATTCAAAAAATTCAAAGGGGCGAAAATGGCTTTTTCATTGTGGTGCGATTTTATTGAAAAAGATTTTATTGAAAATGACTTTGTAAGTATGATAAAATCAGGCAAAATTACTGGTGCTACTACTAATCCAGCGATTTTTAAGTCTGCTTTTGAAAAAGAAAGCTATAAAAGCAGCATTAGCTCGTATATGGAGAAAAAACCTGCTAGCAAGGTCTATGAGTTGCTTTGTGCAAATGATGTAAAAATGGCAGCTTACAAGCTACTTACAAACTACGCAAATGGCGAAGACGGCTTTATAAGCATTGAAATTGAGCCAAATCATTTTGATGATGGAGTGCTAAGCATAAAAGAGGGCAAAAGGCTATTTAACCTAATCAAAATGCCAAATGTGATGATAAAAATTCCAGCCAGCGAACAAGGAATTTACGCAATCAAAGAGCTTGTAAAAAGAGGCATAAATGTAAATGCTACCTTAGTTTTTAGCATTGAGCAGGTGCGTGCGTGCTTACAAGCTTTTGAAAAAGGCTTAAGCGCATATAGAAAACGTTTTGCCAATGCAAGAGAGCCAGAATGCGTAATAAGCGTGTTTGTAAGCCGCTTTGATAGAGAGCTAGGTGAGCAGCTAAAAGCAGCAGGACTAGATCCTATGAAGTATGGAATTTACAATGCTTGTAGGGCTTATAAAGAAGTTGAAGCCTTTGGCTTACCAAATGTTAGAGCACTTTTTGCTAGCACAGGCGTTAAAGGTGGAAATGTTGCAGCTGATTATTATATCAAAGAACTAGCTTTTGAACATAGCATAAACACAGCTCCGCTTGATGCCCTAAATGCTGTAAATGGCGAGATTAAAATCATCACTCCACCAAGTGGGGAGCTAATCGATGGGTATTTTGCCAAAGCAAAAGATGCTGATATAGACTACGATAGAGTTTGTAAAAAACTATTTAATGATGGAATAGATGCGTTTAAAGCAGCTTATGCTAGCAGTTTAGAAACACTAGGCACAAGATTAAAAAGTCCAAATCCTACATCTAGCACAGATGATCTAGCCAAGAGTTTAGAAAACAGCGGCACAAAAAATTCAAAAAAGCAATCAAAACATTTTAAATATTCAGACAATCCAGCCAAATTAGCAGCTCAGCTAGAAAATTCAAGCAGTAGCAAAAAAGATAAAAATTTCAAACAAGCAAAAAAATCATAAAATTCAATCTTTTTTGCTAAATATTTTAAAAGGAAAAAATTTTGCCAATAGATATTTCAAAATTAGATTTTAAACTTAGGGATGAGTTAAATGGCTATCTTGAAGAGCTTGTGCGTGATGGCGGTAGCGACTTGCATGTAAAGGCAAACTCAGTAATACGCAAAAGAATTCACGGAGAAATGATTCCAGTTAGCAACAACCGCTTTTTAAGCACGCCTGAAGCACTTACTCTAGCAAAAGAACTTCTTCGCACACGCTTTGATGAGCTTGTAGAAAATAAAAGTGCTGATTTTATCCACAAATTAAATGAAGATTATCGCTTTCGTGTGAATCTTTTCTTTCAAATGGATGGTGTCTCGGCTGTATTTAGAACAATCCCTGTTAAAATCCCAGAGCTTAAAGAACTAGGCTTGCCTGAGAGTATAGAAAAAATCTGTAAAACCGTTTATCGTGGCATCGTGCTAGTAACTGGTCCAACTGGTTCAGGTAAATCAACCACGTTAGCTAGCATGATTGATTATATGAACAATCATAGAAAAGCACATATTATCACCGTTGAAGACCCAATAGAGTTTATTCACAAAGACAAAGAAAGTCTTATAAATCAACGCAGCGTAGGGCAAGATGCCACTAGCTTTGCAAGTGCCTTAAAAGCGGCTTTGCGTGAAGACCCTGATATTATTTTAATTGGTGAAATTCGTGATTATGAGTCGATGAATATCGCTCTTATGGCGGCTGAGACTGGGCACTTGGTGCTTAGCACCCTTCACACCAGAGATGCGCAAGAAACGGTTAACCGTGTGCTTGGAATGTTTACTGGTCCTGAGCTAGAACGTGCTAAAATGGGGCTTGGCTCAGCACTTCAAGCAGTTATTTCTCAGCGCCTTTGTCAAAGAGTAGATGGCGGGCGTGTGGCAGCGCTTGAGGTTATGCTTCAAAGTCCTCGTATAAAGCAGCTGATTTTAAAAGGTCGCCAAGATGAGATTCACTCAGCTATTCTTGAAGCAGGCGCAAACAGCGGTATGCAGACCTTTGATAATGATTTATTGCGTCTTTATAAAGAGGGTAAAATTACTCGTGATGAGGCGATGAACTCATCATCTAATCCAAATGATTTGGCAATTTTACTTCAACAAGCCAGCGCACAAAGCTTTGAAGCTGGAATGCGTGAAGTAATAGGGCTAAAAGACTTAGAATAAATTCGCTTTTATAAAATTCAGCCTTGGACTTAAGTTTTGACGTTATATTTACGTCGCCAAAACGAAAATCATTAAACACAGCACTGAATTTTATAAAATTCAATTCATAAAATTCAGCACTGAATTTTATGAAATTCACTTTATAAAATTCACTTTATAAAATTCGCAGCAGTCTTACTGAAGTAAAATGTAATATTTATTATGTATAAATCTTTACATTAAAAGTGCATAAACAATCCTAATAATAAAAAAAAAAAACGATTTTTGGCAAAAATGTAATATTTTTATGCTACAATTATCAAAGTTTAATTTTCACAAAAGGATAAAAAATGTTTGGTAAAACAGTAAATGTAACAAACCATGAAAAAGAATTGGCTGAGGCTAGGGCTCTTTCAGAGCAAAAGGACAAGCGCATCGAAGAGCTTGAACACAAATATAACGAGCTTTTAATCGCTCACGCAGAGCTTGAAGAAAAGTGCTTCATAGAAGCGCTTGAGCTGCTAAACTCTGGCGTGGTCGCCTGCGTAAAAGAGATTCAAAGTGATATTGAGAGCAATCTTGATGTAAATCAAAAAAGCATTGAAATCGTCGAGAGCAACATCGTAAATATCAAAGAGCTTGATTCAGTGAGCAAAAATCTTGCAAGCTCGCTTGTGCAAATCGGGCAAAGCTCAAATAGAAGTCGTGCAACTGCTGAAAACCTAAACAAAAGCGTTGATGAAATCTCAAATGTTATCAATTTGATTAAAGATATTTCAGACCAAACAAACTTGCTTGCGCTAAATGCAGCTATCGAGGCAGCTAGAGCTGGTGAGCATGGACGTGGATTTGCCGTCGTTGCTGATGAGGTAAGAAACCTAGCTGAGAGAACTCAAAAAGCAACTAGCGAGGTTGAAATGAACATCAATCTTTTAAAACAAAACTCAGGCGATATGTTTGCCCAAAGCGAAGAGGTTGAAAAAATCAGCAATGAAAGCGGCGAGCATATTTCAAGCTTCATAAATGAATTTGGTCAATTAGTCCAAAAATCAAAAAATATAGAAGAAGCTACAAAATACATCTCAAACAATGTATTTTTCAATCTTGTAAAACTAGACCACGTAATTTTCAAAGTTACTGGCTATAACAAAGTCTTTGATAAAAACGCTGAGCCTATGGCTGATTCACTATCTTGCCGCCTTGGCAAATGGTATGCAAACGAAGGTCGCAAACTTTGCGGCAACTCACCAATTTATGATAAAGTCGCTGAACCTCACAAAATCGTCCATGACTGCGTAAATAACGCAATCAAGCTACACGCTAGTGACACACACAGCAGAGATGCTATCGTAGAAAATTTCAAAAAAGCTGAAGCCGCCAGCCTTGAGCTATTTAGTCTATTTAAACAGCTTTCAAACGCAAAAAGACTAGAAATAGAAACTTTGCTTGAAAACAGCACTTCTAAACACTAAAAAATTTTATAAAATTCACTTTTAATTAAGTGAATTTTATAAAACTGCAGCCAAAGTGAATTTTTTGAATTTTATAAAATTCACTTTTGAATTTTTTGAATTTTATAAAATTCACTTTTGAATTTTATAAAAAATTCTTACAATACAAAATAGAAATTTTTTTTACAAAATTTGCTAAAATTAGTCTTATTTTCCCTTTTGTTAAACTCTTTTTAACTTTGCTTTGCTATAATCGCACACTAAAAAACAAAGAGAAATTCCATGACAAAGTTTATTTTTGTAACTGGCGGTGTTTTAAGCTCTCTTGGCAAGGGCATCGCAGCAGCTAGCATCGGCACTTTGCTAAAAAGTGCAGGGCTAAAAGTAAGTATTTTAAAGGCTGATCCATACATAAATGTAGATCCTGGCACGATGAGCCCCTTGGAGCACGGAGAGGTTTTTGTCACAGATGATGGGGCTGAGACTGATCTTGATTTGGGACATTATGAGCGCTTTTTGGGCGTAAATTTAAGCCAAAAAAACAATTTTACCACAGGCAAGGTTTATAGCTCAGTAATAGAAAAAGAGCGCCGTGGCGACTACCTTGGCAAGACTATTCAAGTTATCCCACACATCACAAATGAAATAATCTCACGCATTAAAAAGGCTGGCGAGCAGCAAGATATTTTAATCGTAGAAATCGGCGGCACCGTAGGCGACATAGAGGGCTTGCCATTTTTAGAAGCAATCCGTATGCTAAGCTGTGAGCTTGGCAGTGATAATGCGATGTTTGTGCATCTTACGCTTGTGCCTTTTATCAAAGCAGCTGGCGAGCTAAAAACAAAACCAACACAGCACAGCGTGGGCGAACTTCGCCGAATAGGAATTAGCCCAGATATGCTTATTTGCCGCACAGAGCAAGCTTTGAGCCGTGAGTTAAAAGATAAAATCGCAATTAGCTGCGGTGTGGCGAAAAACTGCGTTATTGAAAGTTGCGATGAGCCTAGTATTTACAAAGTGCCTTTAAGCTTTGAAAATCAAGATATTTTAAAAGCGATTAGCGATAAATTAGCCCTTGGCGAGCTAAAAGCAGATATGAACGCTTGGAATGAGCTAACAAAACGCGTGGTAGCACCGGCAAATAGCGTAAATATCGCTTTTGTTGGCAAGTATTTAGATCTAAAAGAAAGTTATAAAAGCTTAACTGAGGCGTTAATTCATGCAGGTGCCGCACTTGATACAAGAGTAAATATAAAATGGGTTGATAGCGAGAAAATCACAGAAAATTCAGCAGCCCAAATGCTAAAAGACTGCGCTGGAGTGCTAGTAGCAGGCGGCTTTGGTGCTCGTGGAATCGAAGGCATGATAGAAGCAGCAAAATACGCTAGAGAAAATAATATCCCTTATCTTGGCATTTGTCTTGGAATGCAAATTGCGTTAATTGAATTTTCTAGGTCGGTTTTGGGGCTAAAGAATGCAAATTCGGTTGAGTTTGACCCTGAGTGTAAAGACCCTGTGATTTATCTAATAGATAGTTTTATAGATGCAAATGGTAAAAAGCAGATTCGCACGCATAAAAGTGCGCTTGGTGGCACAATGCGACTTGGTGGCTACGAATGCGAGTGCAAAAAATCATCACTTCTAAGCAAATGCTATGGCGGTGCAAGTAAGATAAAAGAGCGTCACAGACATAGATTTGAGGCAAACCCAGAATACAAAGAAAAGTTAGAAAAAGCTGGACTTATCATAAGTGGCGAAAGTCACGGACTAATAGAAGCTATTGAAATAGCTAAAAATGACTTTTTCTTAGGTGTCCAGTTTCACCCGGAATTCACTTCTCGCTTAGAACAGCCAAATCCAGCAATTTTAGGCTTTATAAGGGCTAGTTGTGCTAGATAAAGCTAGTATCAAAGAGCTTTTAAGCTCTCGCTTTGCTAATGATATTCACACTACTCTTGCTGATTTGCCAAGACCAAATGAAATGAGTGGGGCAAAAGAAGCAGCTAAAATAATAGCTAGTAGCATAAAAAATAATGAAAAAATAGCTATTGTGGGTGATTATGACTGCGATGGTGTTTGTTCGTCTGCTATTTTGGATGAATTTTTTAGCGATATAAAATATCCAGTTAAAGTGCGAATTCCAAATCGCTTTAAAGATGGCTATGGGCTAAATGAAAATATCGTAAGCGAGCTCGATGCTGATTTGATCATCACTGTTGATAATGGAATAACTGCATTTGAAGCAGCTAAAGTTTGTAAAGAACGTGGCATTAAGCTTGTGATTACTGATCATCACATGCCTCTTGATGAATTGCCTGATGCTTTGGTGCTAGTAAATCCGCAAATTAAAGAAAACACTTTTCCTTTTAAAGAAATCTGTGGTGCGCAGGTGGCGTGGTATTTGGTGGCTTCATTAAAAGACGAACTTGCTTTAAAAGAATATAATTTAGGCAAATTTACTGATTTTTTAGCACTTGCAATTATCGCTGATATGATGGATTTACGGGATATGAATCGTGTTTTGGTTCAAAGTGGTTTAAAGCGTATGAACGCAAATCCAAGACCTTGCTTTCAAGCTGTAAAAATTTACACAAATAAAGAAAATTTTAGCTTTGAAGATATTAGCTTTTTAATCACGCCTTTAATAAATTCAGCAGGCAGAATGAGCGATGCTAGCATTAGCTTTGATTTTTTGCGCTCACAAAGTTTAGATGATGCGCATAAGCATTTAGATGCAATACAAAATTTCAATGACATTAGAAAAGAACGTGAAAAAGAGCTTTTTGAAAGCTCGTGTAAAAATGTAGATACAAATGATAAAATCATCGTTACTTGGGGACAGCAGTGGCATGAAGGTGTGCTTGGCATAGTTGCTTCTAGGCTTGCTAGACTTTTTAAGCGTCCAGCCATCGTTTTTAGCATAGATGCTAACGTGGCAAAAGGTAGTGCTAGAAGTGTTGGTCGCTTTGACATTTTGCAGCTCATTGCAGCACACGAAAAAATGCTAATTAGCTTTGGCGGACATAAAGGCGCAGCCGGCGTGGTTATCGAAGAAAATAGGCTTGAAGAGTTTAAAAGAGCGATAAATAATTCTTGCGTATTAGAAAATTTCAGCTCAAATGCTTATGATGACGCACTAGGTGAGATTAGCCCAAAAGAAATTGATGATGAACTAATGAGTATAATTGAGAGTTTTGCGCCCTATGGTAGTAAAAATCCAAAACCGATGTTTTGGCTAAATGGCGCAAAGGTCGTAAATGTCGCAACTATGGGCAATGATAACTCGCATTTAAGGTTAAATTTAAATGTGGGTGGATTTTACTTTGATGCTGTGAATTTTAATTACGAACTAAGACCAGAGCTACACTCAAAGGTGGATATTCTTTTTATTCTTAGCAAAAATACCTTTAAGGGCAAAGAAAATTTACAGCTAATCATCCAAGAAATCATTCAAAGGTGAGTTTTAAAAAATTCAAACCCTAGAAAATTTAAAAACTTCAAGCTGAATTTTATAAAATTCAAGGCTTAAAATAAACTTATAAAAAAAAACT
>CALEHZ010000307.1 GCA_937875715.1 uncultured Campylobacter sp.
TTAAAGGCATCATCTATTACACTTAGTAAAATCGCAGAGCCAAAACGCTCAAACCAGTGATTATCTACCCAGCCTTCAATTCCACTACCACCTAAATTATCAGTAGCACCACTACTAATAGGAATTGTTATATTATTAGCCGTGCGTATTTCATTCCACACAACAAATATTCTATTTAAGCCGTCTTTCATACCACCACTATTGAAAAAGCCAGTCATCTTTGAGCCTTTTTCAATAAGCAAAGTAGCACCATTTGAGCTATAAACATTTTCGCTAATTGTGCAAGAAATTCCACCTTTTATACTTGAAACCAATCTTGTATCAAGCGAACAACCTATAAAAGTGCCTTTTGGCAAAAGCAAGTTTGGGTCAAAGTTCATAAGCTTTGCGCTCTTTGCCACAAACACACCAGCATCATAGCCTTCTACATTATCAACATCAGCACTTTTATCCCCAATAGCTACAATATTTCCATTTTCATCAAATCTATATTGAGAACTATCAGTAAAATCTATCGGCTTTTTTCTAGTAGAATTATCGCCAGAATTATCGCTATTTCCAGTATTTGCTACTATTGCCAAACTAGAACTTTTATATACTTTTGCTTCAAACACTGGTGCTGCAAATGAGTTTTTAAAAGGATTATCATCTTTTTTTACTTCTTGTGTTTGTAATGTTAATTCATTAAAACTAGGCTTTTGTTCTTTAAAATCTAAGTTTGTTTTAGTGAGTTTTGTGCCAATTTCATCTGGTTCATTTTTAATCTCTGTCTTTGTTTTTGACATTTTAAAATATATAGCTGCAGTTAGCATAATCACTAAAACAGCACAAAAGCCAATTACAGCAATATTTTTATTGTTTTTTACTGAACTTTGTGCTATCTCTGGCGTTTCTTTGCTGATATTTTCATTATTTTCCATTATTACCCTTTATGATTTCTCTTTCTATGTTTTTATTTATTGTGTTTTGTGGCTCTTTAAGCAAGGTTTTTGCGTAACCTTTATTAAAAACTCCAACTAGCTTTTCGCCACTTCTTAAAAGAATTCTTTTAGCTAGTTTGTGTATCACTAAAACATCATAGTTGCCATCTTTTTTAATGTGCGTATTTAATAAGCTT
>CALEHZ010000308.1 GCA_937875715.1 uncultured Campylobacter sp.
AGTGAGCAAAGCTGGCGTTATCATCTGTGCCAGTAACCTTGCTAAGGCTTGCACTATCAAAAAAATTACTTGCATAACTTAAAAAATCCTTTTCATTAAAAGGAGTTCTAATCGCTCTTAAAGTTCTGTTGTTGTTAGCCTCAAACTCATTAAAAGCATTTTGATAAGAAGTATAAACCTCTTCAATTCTAACCAAATTAACAACGCTATTTAGATTTGCTGCTTTTGATTTTTTATACTCTTTGATGCTTGGGATTATGAAAAATGCTATCATACACACAAGCACAAGAATAAATGCAAGAACAAACATAATAAGCTTTAAGATATCAATTTCTTGCAAACTATGGTCTTTAATCATCTATTTCCTCATTTTTATTGATAGTTGTAAAATTCAGCCAGCCATTTGGTAGCTGGTAAAAACTGGTGTGAGTTTTAGAAAAAATGCTTTTTAGCGGCGCTTCCATTAGCAATAAAAAAGTCTCTTTGCTTGGCGTTTTTCCTTTGATTTCAAGGCTTCTTTTATCCAAATGTGTATAATCAAGCGTAATCGTATCAGGCACGATGTCAAAAATATTTCTAATGCTTCTTTTAAGCGCCAAATTTGTAGCATAAATTTCTTCAATCAATCTTTGGTCTGACTTTAACTGCGCAATATTTTCTTTTACATTTTCTATTTTTTGAGTGATTTCTTCATATTTTAAATCATTTGTGATTTTTTTTTCATCTAAATTATAAGAAATAATTTTTATAGCAATATTTGCCATAATTGAAGCGATGAAAATAAAGCCAATTAGCATAAGCCAAATTGCGCTAAATAACGATATTACCGGCTTTATACGCGGTTTGATAAAAGAATAAGTGTATTTTTTCATTGTGCCAAATCTCTTTTAATAACAGAAAATAAATCTTGGCTTCTATCTACCGCAAAAACAGTAGCTTCGATAAAAATTTCGTGTCCCACGACATCTGCGAAATTTTGATCATCTAAAATATCTTCACTATCAAAAACTACAATTTTTTCAACAAAAGCACTTTCATACAAAGGATTTTTATAAAAATCTAGCATAGCTTCTTTAATATCATTTAGCAAAAGTCCAGAGCGGCCGACTTTTTGTAAGCTTTCTTCTATTTGTGCACTTGTTCTTTCTATGTCTTCTGGCTCTGTGATATCCTCAAAGGCTTCTTCATTATCATCATTTGAAAGCTCATCAAAATTATCATTAAGATCATCTAAAACATTTAAAGCATTAAGTTTATCATCTTCTTTTGCGATAATATTATCAATATCAGCTATATTTATAGTGTTTATTGTCTCATCTTCTTCGCTTAGTTTTTTGGTGCTTACTTCGGTGTTATAAAAATTAGCATAAAGCATTTTAAGCCCTGAAAAAATCATCATCGCACAGCTTGATTCTTGTGCATAAACATACAAAGTGATTCTATCATCAGATTTAAACTCGCGTATTTTTTCATACAGCAAAACAAAGGGCGAATAGAGCAAATCAATCTTCATACCATTTATAAAATCAATCTCACGCTCAACTTCATCTTTTGGAATGAAAATGCTCCAGCCACCTGGCATATCTAAGGTATGAACTTCATTAAAATTCACACCAAATTTGTTATAGCCCTCATGGTCATTTACAGGCAACGCCCACTGCTTTTTGCTATTTAAAAGTAAGGCTACATAAGTAGAATTGGCTCTTTTCAAGCTTTTTTTGATATATTCATTGAATTTATGATCAATATGCCCTTCAATGATCTCAAAGCTTGCTTCCAAAGTGCCTACTTTTTGATTATTTTTAACAAAGTGCCCACAAATTGTGCATTCTTCTTCATCCACAAAAACGCAGACATAAAGATTTTTTACTAAAGAACGAATAAAAGATAATAACACCTAAAAACCCTAAAAAATTTGGCGCAAATAGTAGCAAAAAAAGCATTAAAAAAGGCTTATTATAAAAATTTATTCTGCGAATTTTTTAGCAATTAGCTCTTTTGCGTCTTTAAGCTCTAAATTTTCTACACTAAAAGGCTCGCTAATTGTGTAAGTAAGGGTTCTAAATGGCTTTGGCAATTCCATTTTATCCCAGCTTTTAAAAAACCACGATTTGCTTGATGTGTAGCTTAAAATCACAATTTTTGCGCCGCTTTTTTGCGGAATTGTCACACAGCCATCGCTGATGCTGTGCCTTGGACCTCTTGGGCCATCTGGCGTGATTACAAGGTCGCTGTCTTTTTTAAGCACCATGAGTGCACCAACTAACGCTCTTACAGCGTTTTTATAGCTAGAACCACGCACAGCTTTTATGCCAAAATGACTTACAACTCTTGTAATTAGCTCGCCGTCTTTATGATCTGAAATGATGACATGAGCGTCTTTTCTAGGCATTTTTGGACGAAGATGCGGATAAATAAATGGCATAAAAGCTAGTTTGTCATGCCAGAAAAGCAGCACACAAGGCTCGCTTGGCAAAGCACCACTAAAACGCTTTTTACAGCTTAGACCAATCAGCCAAACAAGCGAAAAAATTAAATATTCAAAAAGTTTTAAAATATATTTGTTTTTCATATTTTTACTTTAAATTTAGAAAATTCAAAACACTGCGGAGAGCTTGAATTTTATAAAATTAAAAAATTCTTAAAATTCAAAAGTGAATTTCATAAAATTCAAAAAATTCAAAATCTAAATTTTATAAAATTCTAAAAAATTCAAAAGTGAATTTTATGAAACCAGTTGAATT
>CALEHZ010000309.1 GCA_937875715.1 uncultured Campylobacter sp.
TAAAATTTCATAAAATTCAGCTTGAATTTTTTAAAAGTGAATTTTATAAAATTCAACTTTCTTTTAAAAGCTTGCTAGCTAGCAGGCGCACTTTGTCGTGGTCGTTTCCTTTTTTCATCGATTTAAAGACTTTATTCATATAAATCTCAAAAAATTCCTGCGCATTTATCCTACGCTCGCCAGCTGGCACAGGACGATACTCGCCGTCATTTCCAAGCTCAAAGGCAAGTTCATTATCACCAAGCTGCATTCTTAAAATCTCGCCAAGCTTGTTTTGCAAAGATGGCTCGTATATCGGCGTCATCAGCTCTAAGCGGCGTTCTAAATTTCGTGGCATCCAGTCAGCCGAACTAATGTAAAATGCTGGACTTGCGTGCTTAAAGTATAGTATTCTAGCGTGTTCAAGGTATTTTCCTATGATTGAGCGAACACGGATATTTTCGCTCTTGCCAGCTACGCCAGGGCGAAGACAGCAGATTCCACGCACGATAAGGTCTATTTGAACCCCAGCTGTGCTTGCCTTACAAAGCTCAGTTACCATATCCTCATCTACAAGAGCATTCATTTTAGCGATTATTCTGCCGTTTTGCCCCTCTTTTGCCTCAGCTCTTATCATTTCAATTATGCGCTCTTTTATTTGCATAGGCGACATAGAAAGATTATTTAGACGGCGATTTTTATTAAAGCCTGAGAGAATGTGAAAGAAATTTGTAGTGTCTTTTTCAAACTCACTGCGGCAGGTAAAATAGCTAATATCTGTGTAGATTTTCGCACTTGCGCCGTTGTAGTTTCCAGTGCCAAGATGAGTGTAAAACTTAAGTTTATTATCACTATCACGGCGAATCACTTGGCTTAGCTTAGCATGAACCTTAAATCCAGCAATTCCATAAATCACATGCGCACCGGCATTTTCTAGCGCTTTTGCCCAGTGAAGATTGTTTTCTTCATCAAACCTGGCTTTAAGCTCCACCATCGCAGTTACTTGTTTGCCATCATTTGCCGCATCAATCAAAGCCTGAATGATGTTTGAGTTTTTCTCCACTCTATAAAGTGTCATGCGAATAGAAATAACTTTTGGATCTTTACTAGCCTCTTTTATAAGCTGCGTAACTGGATCAAAGCTCTCATAAGGATGAAATAACAACACATCACCTTTATCAATAGCTTCAAACATAGAAGTATTGCTATCAAAAGGCGGCAGAGTCTTTGGCGTGTATGGATTAAAAAGCAGGTGGGAAAACTCCTTATCACCGATAATCTGCCAAAGCGCACCAAGTGTAAGCGGAATGTCGTATTCATAGACATCTTTTGGGAAAATATGCATGTGAGAGTTTAAAAATTCAAGCAAATCTGCATCGCCGTTTTTTTCTATTTGAAGGCGAACTAAAGCGCCTTTTCTGCGTGATTTTAAGCCTTGTTCTAAAATCAGCATAAAATCATCTGCTTCTTCTTCTTCAATCACCATATCAGCATTTCTTGTTACACGAAAAGCACAAGCACTAATTAGCTTATAGCCCACAAAAATGTCTTCCATGTGATTTCGCACGATGCTTTCAATCGGCACATAAACGCCGTCTTTGCCATCCCAAAAGCGTGGTAAAACACGGCTAATTCGCACCATGCCAAACTTGCTAATTTCAGGATGTTCAGAGTCAGCAAGCTTGACTGCTAAGCCAAAACTAAGGTTATTTAAATGTGGAAAAGGATGCGTACTATCTACTGCAATCGGCACAATTATCGGCCAAATATGCTCTTTAAAATACAAATCCGCCCTAGCCTTTTCATCTTCGTTTAAATCTTCATAATTTTTAATAAAAAGCCCAGCATTAGCAAGTCCGCCAACTATGTTTTTATAGGCATTTTCAAGGTTTTCTTGCTCATTTCTAAGATAGCTGCGAATCTCACGGAGCTGCTCTAATGGACTCATCGCCCCATCTACGCTCACACCAGCAGCATAAAGACTTTTTAGCCCTGCTACACGAATCATATAAAACTCATCTAAATTCGTGCAATAAATCGCAATAAATTTTAAGCGCTCTAATAGCGGCAGATCCTTACTAGCCTGCGCTAGCACGCGAGTATTAAACCTCAGCCAACTAAGCTCTCTGTTTAAAAAAACACTTTCTTCCATTTTTTGTCCTTTCTGTTTGAGTTTATTACAAATATTTACTAAAAACTTCTTTAAAATCTATAATTTTATCTATTGCTTTATTCATTAAATCATCATAATTTGAGGTGTTATCAAAGTTTAGTCCTTCAATGTTTGAGCTAATAGAACTAGCTTTTTTATCCTCTGGATTATGCCAATCTAATGAATAATTAAACTCTTTTTC
>CALEHZ010000310.1 GCA_937875715.1 uncultured Campylobacter sp.
AAAAATTCAGGCTTGAATTTTTTAGAATTTTATAAAATTCAAAAAATTTTAACTTTTTTATTTAAGGATTTTTATGCATTTTAATGAGTATTTTGAAGAGCATTTGCCGCATGTGGAGAGCTTCCATCCTTATTTTGATGAGGCACTTAGCTGGATTTTAAAAGCCGGCGGAAAGCATTTTAGAGCAAACCTTATTTTGGGTGCTTGCCATGAACTTGGCGTGAAGCATTTAGCGCCTGTTTATCAGGTGGCTTTGGCTGTGGAGCTATTACATGCATATTCGCTTATTCACGATGATTTGCCTGCTATGGACAATGCTGATTTAAGACGTGGCGTAGAAAGCGTGCACAAAAAATTTGATGAAGCTACGGCGATTTTAGTAGGCGATGCTTTAAATACTCATGCTTTTTATGAGATTGCCACTTGCGAACTAAGCCACAAAAAGCGCTGCAAAATCGCTGAAATTCTAGCCAAAAATGCCGGATTTAAAGGCATGGTTATCGGTCAGGCGATTGATTGCTATTTTGAAGGACAAAAGCTAAATCTTAAAAAGCTTACTTATATGCATTTGCGAAAAACAGGTGCGCTAATCGCTGCTTGCCTTCAAATCGCTGCTGTGATAGCTGAGGTAAAGCACAGAAAACATTATTTTGATTTAGGGCTTGATCTTGGTCTTGCTTTTCAAATAAACGATGATATAATCGATGCTACAAGCACTGAAGCTGAGGCTGGAAAGCCAGTTTTACACGACGGAAATAAAAATTCATTTGTGAATTTGCTTGGTCTTGATGCTGCCAAAGCCGAGTTTGAAAAACTGCGTGAAAAAATCATAAAAAATTCTGCTAGACTTGATTTAGGCGTATTTATAGCAGAGCTTATGAATAAATATTTAAAGGGTTAAACATGTTTTATAAACAAGCAAACGAAGTTCGCTTTTTGTGCGCTGATATGGTAGAAAGAGCAAACTCAGGTCATCCTGGTGCTCCAATGGGTCTGGCTGAAATAATCACAGCATTAAGTGAGATTTTAAATCATAATCCAAAAAATCCAAACTGGCTAAACCGCGATAGAATCGTTTTTAGCGGTGGTCATGCTAGCAGCTTAGTTTATGCTTTTTTATATCTTAGTGGATATGATTTAAGCTTAGAGGATTTAAAAAACTTTCGCCAGCTTGGCTCTAAAACGCCAGGACATCCAGAGCTTTTCACACCTGGCGTTGAGATAGCAACTGGCCCACTTGGTCAAGGCGTAGCAAATGCAGTTGGACTTGCTATGGCGGCAAAAAGTGCAGCTAATTTACTTGGAAGTGAAATTATAAATCATAAAGTTTATTGTCTTTGTGGAGATGGAGATTTACAAGAAGGCATTAGTTACGAGGCTTGTGCGTTAGCTGGGCATCATCGCTTGGATAATTTAGTGCTAATTTATGACTCAAATCGCATCACAATCGAAGGCAATACAAATGTGGCTTGGAGCGAAAATGTAAAAGCTAGATTTGAAGCACAAGGCTTTGAAGTAGCAATCATAAATGGACATGATGAAGGCGAGATAAAAGAGGCTTTAAGCAAGCAAAAAGATAAACCTTATTTAATCATCGCAAATACCGTAATTGCTAAAGGCGCATTAGAGCTAGAAGGTAGCCACAAAGCACACGGCGCACCGCTTGGAAATGAAATTATAAAAAAAGCTAAAAAAGAAGCTGGACTTGATGAAAATTTAGAATTTTTTATAAGTGAAGAAGTGCTATTTAGATTTAGGGCTGCGCTTGAGAGAGGCGATTTGGCAAACGCTAAATGGGACGAGCAAATCAAAAATTTACCAAGTGAGAAAAAAGAGCTTTTAAACTCTCTTTTAAAGCCTGAATTTTCTAAAATTGCTTGGCCTGATTTTAGTGCTGAAAAAATGGCTACAAGAGACAGCAATCATAAAATTTTAAATATAATCGCAAAAGCCCTGCCAGGCTTTTTAGGCGGTAGTGCTGACCTTGCCCCTAGCAATAAAACTGAGCTAAAAGAGATGGGGGATTTTCCAAGTGGAAAAAATTTACACTTTGGCATAAGAGAACACGCAATGGGCGCAATTTGTAATGCTTATGCTAGATATGGGCTGTTTTTGCCATTTTGTGCGACATTTTTTGTATTTAGCGACTATCAAAAGCCAGCAGTTCGTATGGCAGCCTTGATGAGTCTTAAAAATTATTTCATTTGGACACATGACAGCATAGGCGTGGGCGAAGACGGCCCTACGCACGAGCCAATCGAGCATTTAAGCGCTTTTAGAGCTTTGCCAAATCTTTTTGTATTTCGCCCAGCAAGTGCGCAAGAAAATGTTCTTTGCTGGCAAAAAGCACTTGAAATCAACGCACCTTGTGCCTTTGTGCTTTCTCGCCAAGCCTTAGTGCCTTTAAATAAAGCTGTTTTTGGCAGCGTAGAAAATGGAGCATATTTGCTAAATGATGAGCAAGACGCAGCTATTACACTACTTGGCACAGGTAGCGAAGTAGCACTTTGTAAAGAGGCTGCTAAAATGCTAAATGAAGAAGGAATTAAAACAAATGTAGTTTCTGTGCCTTGCTATGAGCTTTTTGATGCTCAAAGCTATGAATATAAAGCTAGAATTTTACAAGGCAAGGTTTTAGCGCTAGAAGCTGCAAGCGGCTTGGAGTGGCACGAATACGCTGATTCTGTGCTTGGCATGAGTAGTTTTGGAGCAAGTGGCAAGGCAAATGAGCTTTTTGCTCACTTTGGATTTGAGCCTAAAAATATTGCTAAAAAGGCAAAAGAGCTTTTAAATAATGCGTAAAAAATATAGGAATTTTATAAGCATTTTTTTTGTGCTTATTTTTGCCACTAGCTTTATTTACGCTAGTGGCTTTATCCTAGCCAATACACTTGAAAACGGCACTGATGGCTTTTATTTTACCAAGAATTTTATGCTTGAAAAAACAAAGGGCAAACCTCGCATTATCTTTGAGAGTGGCTCAAACTCACAGCACGGCATAAATTCCTTGATGATTGAGCGTGAGTTTAACACTCTTACTTTAAATATGGGCTATAATGGCGGCTATCCTTTGGATTTTAGACTTCATCGCTTGGCAAAGCACCTTAGCAAAGATGATATAGTCATCTTGCCGCTAGAATACGGCTACTATGCAAGAGAGGATAAAAGCATTTTTGATGATGTTTTAAACGAGCTAGGAACGCACGGCAAAGATTATTTTAACGCCTTGCCACTAGATAAAAAGCTAGAAACTATTTTGCAAATGAGCTTTAAGCAAGTATCAAGTCCATTTAAAAATACTTTGAATTTTATAAAATTCAAGCTTTTTAACACTGAGTTTAGATTTGATATGAAAGCTGATATAAACGAGCTTATAGCAAGCGGCGAGCGTGGCGATGTTGATTATGACGCACTTAGAAAAAATGGAATCGACCTTGCAAAGATGGATAACAACAACGGACTTACTTGCGATGAATATTTGGGCATGTTTGGCTTAGTGTTTAGCGAAAAATTCAAAACTTCGCTAGAGTTTATAAAACAAATACAAAAACAAAGTGGTGCAAAAATAATTTTTACATATCCTGCCGTGGCTGGCAAAAACTGCTATGATGAGAGTACAGAACTTGGAAAAAAGCTGGTAGCTTTTGTAGCTGATGCAAAAAGCTATATTGAAAATAACGGCTTTTTATTCATTGGCGACATCAATCAATCATATTTTCCAAATGATATGCTAAATACTTACTGGCACATAAACGAACGTGCCCGTGATATTCGCACACAGAATTTAATTAAAGAATTAAAAAAGATTTTATGAAAAAATTCAAATTTTCTTTGTTTATTTTGTGAATTTTATAAAATTCAAGGCTGAATTTTATAAACTTTAAAAAATTCAGCTTTAAATTTTTTAAATTTTTAATTTATTTTATAAATAAAGCTTTAAAACTTTACAAATTCTCTGCATCTTTTTCTAAAAATACAAGCCTTAGAATATCCAAATTCACGCGCTTTTGCTATTGTTTTTTCCATGTTTTGCCCAACTTGCTCTACCGCGTGTGCATCGCTTGAAAAGGTGATTGCTACATCATAGCTTGCCAAAAGCTCCATTATTTCATCGCTTGGATACATTTCATTACATTTTTTTCGCCAGCCAGCGCTATTTAGTTCCACGCAAACGCCAGCCCTTTTTATCTCTTTTATCATAGGCTCGGCTAATGCCTTTATATCGCCTTTTGGGCGAAAATCAAAAACTTTAATCAAATCAATATGCCCCAAAATGTCAAAAAGCCCAGATTTTGCTGAGCGCGCCACAGCACTAAAATACTCTTTATAAAGCTCGTCAATGTCCTTGCCTTCGTATTTAGAGATAAATGCTGGATTATCAAAACCCCAAAAGTTTAGAAAATGAACAGAGCCGATTAGAAAATCGCAATTTGCTTTTAAAATTCGCTCATCCATGTATTTTTTCTCATCCATAAAATCTACTTCAAACCCAAGCAAAATCTCCATTTTACCGCTAAAATCCGCCGCAGTCTCACGCAGCAAATCTTCATAAAATTCAATCTGGCTTTTGCTCATTCTATACTCTGGCTCGAAGTCCATAAAAGCGTGATCTGCAAAGCCATAGTATTTACATCCAAGCTCATAAGCGCGCGTAGCTAAGGCTTTTGGCGTGCCTGTGGCGTGATTACAAAGTGGCGTGTGATTGTGTAGATCAATAAACATTTTTT
>CALEHZ010000311.1 GCA_937875715.1 uncultured Campylobacter sp.
GATGGAATTAAATGGAAGAGAGTTTAGTTGATTATAATGCAGACAGTACACTAGTGCTTCTTCTTTCATGGGACGTTTTATGTCCATTAACATCTTTTTCGGATCATAGACAATTCCCTTTGTCAGTATCATATAAATCACTCGAAGCAGCTTGCAGGCAATTACGATCAGTGACTGCATCTTTTTCAATGAATTATCCGTTCTGGTCGTATAGTAAACATGAAGTTCTTTGAACTCCTTCGAATGCACCACAGCTGATTTAGCTACCTGGAATAACCAGTATCTCAATCGCTTGCGTCCTCTGTGACTGATTTTGGTTTCTCCCTTGTGCTTCCCGGAACTGCAGGCTACAAGCCCCAATCCACTTAATTTCTGGATTTCCTTTACATCATCAAATCTGGATACATCACCTATTTCTGCCAAAATTCCTGTTAATACGCGTTCGCCTACTCCTGATATTTCAAGGATATTTTCTGCATGTGGTATTTCCCTGCATTTCTGACTCAGCTGTAATTCAACAGTTGCAATCTTCACATCCAGTTCAACAATCTTTTCTGCAAACCACTGAACCGCCTGACTGCTTGCACCTGTTCCATCCTTCAATCCCACGCTTTCTCTGGCATACTTTAATATCTCATCGGCTCTGCTGTAGCCGCGTCCTCTTAGCTTAGCATCATGCCAAATCTGCCTTATTCCTTCGCTGCCAAGTGAAGTCAGGGCTTCCGGAAATGGTGCTGTTTTTAACAATTCAAGACTGAATGCTCCGTCAACCTTTCCCAGAGCTTCCTTATACTCCGGAAAATAGATTTTCATTTCCCGATGAAGTCGGTTAAGGTTACGAATCCGGTCTTCACACAGCTGGTCTCGAAACATCGATAAGCGTCTAAGGTCCGCATAGAGTTCTTCTGGAAGGTATGGCATTCCAAAGTTGCCGTCCTTAACAAGATTTGCAATAAGTTTTGGATCCTTTGTGTCATCTTTCAACTGACTGTTATCTTCGATTTCTTTTGTCTGCTTCACAGCATATGGATTAACCTGAACAACACTGATTCCGTTTGATATCATCCATGTGGCAAGACAAAACCAGTAATGACCGGTAGGCTCTAAGCCAAGCACTATCTGATTCTTATGATTGCCGGCAGCAAGTTTTACTGCCCATTCTCTTACACTCTGGAATCCTTCTAAACTGTTGCTGAATGCGAAAGCGGACTTACTGAGTTCTCTGCCTCTGGTATCAATTGCTCTTACATAATGAGTTTCACTGCCTATATCGCATCCAAGTATAAGCATGTCATCACTGATGAAGGAGAGTTTTTCGTTCTTTGCGAACTTTCCTTTGGTTTCCAACTCATGCCAGGTTGAAGCTTTTAGATTATTCTTTATAACTTCAGCTTTTGCAATTAATTCCTGCTGTTCAAAAATATTTACTGTTGTTGCTTGATTTCTTCTCTGTTTGCCTTTAAAATTCATTTTAGATACCTCTCGTATTTTGGATTTTTACCAACTAGCCAGGTCAGTAATAATCTAAATTTACTTGAGGTATTTTTTTGTGTCAATCTCTTGACCTATTTAAAGTATACAGGAAGCTTTTTATCCATATAACCCACTGGCCAAAGGAAACCGTGCTGAAAAATACTCGGACCTGAAAAGTTCCAAAGTACTACATCCTCTCTCTTTTTTGGTACACTCAATTCCCACAAAATTCGATCCTGCAGATTTTTTCAGCAGAAAAACTCCATAAGGCAGATATTCTCATCTGCCTTATGGAGTTTCTAACTTTCTTTCCGGTATATCCTCATAAAATAACATATAACCATTTTTTGATTTATCACCTTCAAAATAAACAGATATATATTTAATTTTAGAGAATTCTTTTAAATTCATTGGGTCTGTACCCCATATCCTTGGGAATCTTATCTCCTTTTCTTCTGCGCCCCTTAAAATATCCATTATAAATAAAACAGCCGTCTTGGATCTTCCAAAAGTATAAGGGATTTCAAGTAATCCAAAAATAAAAACAAACAATTACACTTAAATACATATATACTATAGACCATTATAAGAATCTCAAACAACACTGTTATAAAGCTATCTAAGAAAACATAATATTTCTTTTTCATTATGGAAACACCATCCCAAATACTGTAGAACTTAAGGTAGAACAAATCCCAAATTTAGCTCTAAGCACTTGCATTCAATACCTTTCGGCTGGGTGGAAGTTGGAGTAATTCACACTAACATTTAATTTTTCACCTATTATATCAAATACATCTGTATTAGTAATTAAACAAATGTGTATCAGTTGTTTATCCGTAGAAGATACTTCTGTATATTGCTTTATCAATTCACTACTTTTACTAGAAAATAGTGCATTACTAAAAAAATCTTCTCTGCCAATAGAATCCATGCGCTCATAAATATCCGTTCTATAAAACGTCTGTGTCTGCGAAAACAAATAACATCCTGTTATTTTGATATAATACATTCTATTATTCTCATCATCTACAATATCTATTGTAACACAATTTTTATTATAACTAGATTTTTCTGTATATAGTTCTTCACTATTTGCTATAAGAAATATGTTATTATAGCCTTTATCCCACTTTTCTAAACTTTCTTTATTTTTTCGTGATTTTTTTGTTAAAACCATACTCTTTCCTCCTACTTTATATATAATGTTACGAAACACTTTCGCCTATTTTTTTGTAAATAACGTTGTACCCAAGCATTTTTTGTAACACTCCTGGCTAATTTTATCTGGGCATATCCTAAGTAAGAAGGGCTTCGTACCGCCTTTAGTTTATAAAAAGCACTTTTAAACCATATGTTATTGTATAATTCAACACTTTGAAGCTTCTGTTCTTACAATTACTTATATTTTTCAAGTTATTTTCTCAATAGTTAACATTCCTTTCTCTTTCCACAAAACTAAAATTATCACTTGAGAGATTCCTTTTATACATACCTGAATAATATCATGACGACAATTTTCAAAGTATGTACCCTTACATGGAAAAAAATATTTATCACAATTCTGGGAAAATATTGCTTTTGATCCATCATTAGATGGCAACTTACATATTTTGCTAAATTTTATTTTATCTAGAATGCTACAACTTAACACATTTGTAAAGTATAGTTTATAACTTTTCATTGTATCCGCCTCTTTCAACAGAATACAACTTTCCCCTCGAATCCATGAAGTTTCTAAACTCTCTATTACAAAATACCCATTCAACTGTTGATGTAAAAATCCATCCAGCCAATAATGGCTGCCTTTTTTATTTTTTCTTAAATTATCCACTGTATTTATACAAAAATCCATTATATTATTCCTCACATATAATTTTATAGTTCACCTAAAAGCTCTATATACTATCACACCACACCAATACACTTATATTTAAACTGATCTCCCCGTTTTACCTTAAACATGGTTCTTCAAATTGAAGGGATAATGATACCCGTTCTATGTGAGTATCTTCTATATACGAAATGCCGAAGAATTGTAGCAAAGTTATCGTTGTGATAACATTCCCAAACTACTAATTCGCTCTGAAGTTTTTTCTATGTCATTAAACCGATGTGAAAGACACTAGCAAGTCATTGCATTGCGTTCAACCTTTGCAATATTAAGCAATCTGTCATACTTTGAAGGTGGTTTAGATTGATACCATGAACTTTTTCTAAGCCACAAAGGATTTAACAACGCTTGCGATCAGTTTTGCAAGTATTTTTATTCTTGGTAGTTTTCTCAAAAATATCTCATTCCTCTTGTGTTAACTGAATTTTATATAATTGGTGGCCAGCCGTGGAAAACATCACCAATCATTTTGTTTAACATAACACATAACAAATCTTTGACTCGCAAGTACTTTTGGTATCAATAACTATGCCAACACTTCCTATGCACATCGTCCATCTACTTAATTATAGATCGCTTCAACCCTAACCTAAACTGTGGTGCATTCCTAAGAACTCGAATCCTTCCTTTCCGTCCCACATGCAAACTATCTTCGTCTTAACAGGATGTAGTTTCAAGTCCAGTTTTCCCATGATGTATTGCAACAGTGTTAGTGCATGGTTTGCGTTTTTCTTATTCTTACAAATGATTACGGAGTAAGTAGACCTAGAGCGTGTTTGAAAAACATTTGAGTTTGTTTATTTTAACCAAATGAGAATGGAAGCAATGTATATGAACCCCAGATAGGTAACAGCCAGTTTGTCATAACGCGTAGCTATCCGGCGAAAACCCTTTAGTTTAAGAAAATATTTTTCGACCAGATGTCTTTCTTTATAGAGCCACCAATCACAATGACGTTCAAATTTTCCTCCCTTTCTGGATGGAATCGTAGGTTCTCCACCGTGTTCGTAGATATAATCTAACAGTTGGTTGCTGTCATACCCACGGTCTGCCAGTACATTGCTTCCTTCTATATTAATACGTTCCAGTATAGGAATCGCATAATTGATATCGTTGCGTTGTCCTTCGCTGAGCATAACAAACAGGGGCTATCCATAGTCATCTACGACTGCATGGATTTTGGTACTGGCTCCTCCTCGGCTGTGCCCGATTTCATTGGAAGGCCCCCTTTTTTTGCACCTGCACTATGTTGATGAGCCTGTACGATGAAAGCGTCCAGGGATAATTCCCCCAATTCAGCCTCCAGGCTTAAAAGTCGGAAGATATTATCAAGAATTCCATCCTCTATCCATTTTCGAAAGCGGCTGTAAATGGTTTCCCAGGGTCCATAGCGTTCTGGTAAATCACGCCAGGGCGCACCACTGCGGGCAATCCAGATAATCCCATTAAGGATAGTACGGTTATTTTTGCGTGGACGCCCCTGCTTCCCAGTATTTTCAGGAGGAAGTAAGTCAACAATACGATTCCATTCATCATCGGTTAATTCATATCGCCGCAACATAATAAACACCCCTTTTTCTTTATTTTAACATGAAAAAGGTTATAAAAACATATGTTTTGTGCAACTTTTAATTTTCAAACACGCTCTAGAGCGCTTTTACACAGAAAACAACCACCAGCTCTTGGTGACAAGCCACATTATTTCGGCTGTTAGAACCTCCGTGGTCGCAGCAGCAGTGGCAGGCATTAGAGCTTCGCTTCATGAGATTGTGAAGCAGAAGTACTCTTTTGCGTGGCGGGTGGAAAGACACCTGGAAGAAAGATGGGCGGAAGTCAGCTATTTTCATGATAAAGGTAGTGCATGTTCTGGTTTCTTTTATAAAATTTTTTATTGTTTTTACGGTGTTTTCCCCAATGATTTTTTTAATTATTTTTTTACACAAGGCTGCCATTTTGTTTGTCTTAGGCGCTACTGCGGTCTCTTGTGGGGTTTTTAGTGTATATTTTACTATACTTTGAAGTTCTTTTTTGCACCAATATTTCACATTTTTGCTAGCAAGCTCTTTATCCTCAGTCTCGTAGTATAAAACAAGCTCAATGTCATCTCGGCGCGCAAATTCTTTTAGCAAGCAAGCCGCTGCAAAAAACACTCCAGAGCGTGCCCAATGAGCGTCTTTTATGTTTGCAATTAGCGTGATATTGTAAATTAACTTGATTTTATCCATTTATTTTACCTTAAAATTATTTTATAAAATTCACTACTGAATTTTATAAAATTCAGTTTTTATAAAATTCAGTTTTTATAAAATTCAAAGCATTTTTTAAAAAATTCACTTTTAAAAAATTCACTTTTAAAAAATTCACTTTTATAAAATTCAAACCTTGAATTTTATAAAAAATTATTTTTTTATTCTTTTTTTAAACTCTTCTACCATTATATCAGCGCATTTTTCCCAGCTGAATTTTTTAGCTTGTTCTAAGCCTTTTTTTGAGTTTTCTTTTCTTAGTTCTTCATTAAAATAATAATCTTCATAAGCTTTTATATGAGCTGCATCATCGTCATAATCTATCATAATTCCAGCGTCTCCCACTACTTCTGGCAAAGAGCTATTGTTGCTTGTGATTACTGGTGTCCCACAGCTCATGGCTTCAAGTGGTGGAAGTCCAAAGCCTTCGTATTGTGAGGTATAAACGAAAAATAAAGCCCCTGAGTAAAGTGCTGCTTGGTCAGCATCATCCACATAGCCTATTTTTAAAATTTTATCTTTTAGCTCATTTAGATTTTCTATTTCACTTTCTAAAATGCTTATAAATCTATCCCAGTGAGCTCCACCTAAAACAAATACTAAATCATCAATATTATTCTTGCGGATAAAAGAAGCAAAGCATTTTACAGCTCTTATTAAGTTTTTGCGTGGCTCTAGGGTGCAAAGTGAGAAAATGTATTTTTTATTTTCAGGGATATTATATTTTTTTCTAGCTTCTGTGATGGCGGCTGAATTTTCTGGCTTAAAACGCTCGTCGCAAGCAAGTGGGGTAACGATGATGTTTTCAGGCTTTAAATGCGGTAAGTATTCTAAAAAATCTTTTTTGGTGTAGGCGGAGATGGAAAAACAAATATCATCTACATTTAAATTCCTACAAAGTTCTAAAAACCAATATCCGCCGGGATTATTTTTATATTCTTTGAAAATCAAGGGAATTACATCATAAATAATTGTGAATTTTTTCAAAGCGCCAAATTCTTTTGGTATTTCATAGCAAGGCGAAAAAAATATATCATAAGAGTTAGAAAATTCATTTTTAATTATATTTTGATTTTGAAAAATACCTTTAAAGTCTCTTAATAGCTTTATTGCGCCTTTTGTAAATTTATAGAGCAAATTTACAAAACTAGCAGGAAAACGAGCGAGCACTTTTTTAGCAAGTGGTCTAAATCTATTACCGAGCAGCGCAGTGGGTCTAAAAATACAAGGCAAATCATCTCTGCCAGTAATTTTTTTTAGGTTTTCTAAAGCAACTTTTTTATTGTCAGTTTTGCAATACAAAGTCATTTCAAAATCTGAATTTTTTAAAAATTCCCTAATTAAATACTGAGAAGTTGTGAAAATTCCAGTCCTAGAAACAGCATTTGCTAGTATGGTCACATCAAAAATCATGCGAATTTTATTCATCTATAGCCTTAGTAAAATTTATTTATAAATGCTGAATTTTCTAGCTTTTATTAAAAAATTCAAAAAGCTAGAAAATTCAAAAAAATTTAGCCGTAAATTTTGCCTTTTTCGTAGCTCATAATGGTCATCATGTCTTTGTCGCCTCTGCCTGAGATATTTACTACGATGTTTTTACGCCCTTTTAGCTCAGAGCATAATTTTGGCAAAAAGGCCAGAGCATGAGAGCTCTCAATGGCTGGAATAATTCCTTCTAGCTTGCTTGTAAGCTTTAAAGCTTCCATACACTCATCATCGCTAACTGCCTCGTAGTGCACACGCTCTATATCTTTTAAATGCGCATGTTCTGGACCAACACCTGGATAGTCTAAGCCAGCTGAAATGCTATAAACTGGCAAAATCTCGCCATTGTCGTCTTGTAGCACAATGGTCTTCATGCCATGAATCACGCCATCTTTGCCTTTGCTCATCGTGGCTGCGTGGTAGCGTGTGTGAATGCCAAGCCCGCCAGCTTCAATGCCAATTAGTTTTACATCTTTATCTTTAATAAAGCTTGAAAACATGCCAATAGCGTTGCTTCCGCCACCCACGCAAGCTATAATATAATCAGCCTTAACGCCGATTTTTTTAAGCTGTGCCTTTGTCTCTTTGCCAATCACAGCTTGAAAATCACGCACAATATGCGGATAAGGATAAGGTCCCACCGCTGAACCAAGCACATAAAAAATGTTATTTATGTCTTTAATCCATGCATCTATCGCAGCATCGACTGCATCACTTAGTGTGGCACGACCACTTTTTACAGCCACCACATTTGCACCCAAAAGTCTCATTTTATGGACATTTAGCTCTTGTCTTTGAATGTCTAGTTCACCCATGTAAATGTCGCACTCTAAGCCCAAAAGCGCAGCCGCTGTGGCAGTGGCTACACCGTGCTGTCCAGCGCCAGTTTCAGCGATGATTTTTTTCTTGCCCATGTATTTTGCTAGAAGTGCTTGACCAAGAGAATTATTTATTTTATGGGCACCTGTGTGATTTAAATCCTCACGCTTTAAATAGATATTATGCCCAAAATGCTCACTTAGGCGCTTAGCGTGATATAGTGGTGTTGCACGGCCTACATAGTCTTTTAAAAGCGCATTTAGCTCACTTTTGAATTTTTTACTTTTTGCGATTTTTATATAAGCACTTTCTAGCTCTTCAAGTGCCTTTATTACAGTTTCTGGGACAAATTGTCCGCCATATTTACCAAAAAATTTTTTCATATCAGATCCTTAAAAATTTATTTTAAAATGTAGTGAATTAAGTAGCTTAAAATAAGCTTAAAAAATGAAGAATTTGTGGGCTTACGCCCACCACAAAGAAAGCACAGATAATAAAATTCTAGTTTGAAACAAAGCTTTCATTGCGTTTTTGACCTTTCATAAAATTTTGCGTGAAATTATAGCAAAAAATTCACACAATTTGGCAATTTTGGCTATAATTTTGCGTATGAGTGATGAATTTTTTATGGAACTTGCGCTTAAAGAGGCGTGGAAATACCAGCTTTTAACATACCCAAATCCAGCTGTTGGCTGCGTAATTGTAGGCACTAACGGCGAAATTTTAAGCATAAATGCGCACAAAAAAGCTGGACTTGCTCATGCTGAGCTTGGTGCCATTAGACTTGCTTTAAGCGCGCTTTTACCGCATTTAAAGCCAATTTTACAAAGCCTAGAGAACTCGCCAAATGAGCTTTATGATTTTATTTTAAAGCATCACGGCGGTGCTTTACAAAATGCCAGCGCTTTTGTAACCTTAGAACCATGCGCCCATCGTGGCAAAACTCCGCCTTGTGCCTTGTTGCTTCGTGATTTGGGCTTTAAAAAAGTAGTTTTTGGCAGCAGTGATAGTTGTGGCGATGGTTCTGGCGGCGCAAATATTTTAAAAAATGCTGGAGTGCTGGTTTTACAAAGTGAGCTCAAAGATGAATGTGACGAGCTTTTAGAACCATTTATTTCGTGGCAAAATGGCTCTTTTACTTTTTTAAAAATCGCACTTAGCAAAAATGGCGTTTATAGTGGAAAAATTAGTGGCGATGAGGCGCAAAAGCATTGCCACGAAATACGCTCAAAACTTGATTTTATAGCTATCGGTGGAAATAGCGTAAGACATGATCGCCCTACTTTGGATGCAAGATTTAGCACTACAAAACATGCCCCAAACGCTTTAATTTACAGCAAAAGCAAGGATTTTGATAAAGAAATTCCTCTTTTTAAAGTGCCAAATAGAAAGGTGGAAATTTCTAATTCTATTGAGATTTTAAAAAATTCAAAGTTTTCTATGATAGAATGCGGGCAAAACCTTTTAAATACTTTGTCGCAGCAGTTTAAGTGGCTTTTAATTTATGAAAATTCTAGCTTTAAAATTGGCGAGTTTTTAAAAAGTGATTTAAAGCTTAAAATAATGAATAAGACGCCATTAGGCGATGATACTGCCTTGTGGTGTAAGATTCAAAATTGAATTTTATAAAAAGTGAATTTTATAAAATTCAAAAACCATAAAATTCAGTTTTTATAAAATTCACTTTGCCGCAGTGTCAATAAATCCATAAAATTCACCCAGCCAGACGCAGTAAAAGTGAATTTTATAAAATTCACTTATTTTAGCATTACATCAAGTAGTTCGTTTTCGTTTAGTTTGTTTGTTTTAGCAAAGTCTTTTATAGAGATGTTTTGTGGCGCAGAAATGCCCTTGCTAGCCAAAAACTCATTAAAGCGAGTCATGTTGCCATCCATAGCGCTCATTGCGATGTTTATATCCATTTTCATCATTTTTTCATACGCTGCGCCTTTTTTCCAGTTTGTTTGCTTTGGCGCACTCCCGCTTACGCTATAGCCCCAAATGCCAGCTATTACGGCTAAAGAGATCACAATAGCGGTGCCTTTCGTGCCTTTAAAATAATTTAAAAAAGGCTTCCAGTTTACCACGATGTGAATGAGAGCCGCTGCTACCATCACAAGCCCTATGTATTCGTGTAAGGTTTTAATAAGTCCAGCCCGAACGCCAAAAAACAAAGCCACGCCTGAAACAGCTATCACTACAAATGTTGCTATGGTCGAGCCTGTACCGATATTTTTAAGATTTTTCATTTTTGCCCTTTGTGTAGAAATTTGGGCGTAAGTATAGGTAAATATTGTTAAAAAAGGGTTAAATTTGGCTATAATTTCATTTACAATACACAAAAAGGATGAAAAATGAGTAAAAAAAGCGTTAAAAAGGTGGTTCTAGCATATAGCGGTGGACTTGATACTAGCATTATTTTAAAGTGGCTCCAAGATGAGTATAACTGCGAGGTTGTAACCTTTACAGCCGATGTTGGGCAAGGCGAAGAGCTAGAACCAGCAAGGGCAAAGGCGCTAAAACTTGGCATTAAAAAAGAAAATATCTTCATTAAAGACTTGCGTGAAGAGTTTGCTAGGGACTTTGTTTTCCCTATGTTTAGGGCAAATGCGATTTATGAAGGCGAGTATTTGCTAGGCACATCTATTGCTAGGCCGCTTATCGCAAAGCATCTAATAGAAGTAGCAAAAGCTACAAAAGCTGATGCTATCAGCCACGGCGCAACTGGCAAGGGCAATGACCAAGTTCGTTTTGAAATCGGTGCGTATGCACTAAATCCTAATATAAAGGTAATTGCGCCGTGGAGAGAGTGGGATTTGAATAGTCGTGAGAAACTACTTGCTTATGCTAAAAAACACGGCATTGAAATCACTCGCAAAAAGGGCAAATCTCCGTATTCTATGGATGCGAATTTACTACACATTTCATACGAAGGACTTGTGCTTGAAGACCCAGCACACGCCCCAGAAAATGATATGTGGAGATGGAGCGTAGATCCTAAAAAAGCTCCAAATACACCTGAAATCATTGAAATTGAGTATAAAAACGGCGATCCAGTAGCAATAAATGGTAAAAAAATGAAAGCGCATGAGATTTTAGGCACTTTAAATGATCTTGGCGCAAAACACGGAGTAGGCCGCATCGATATAGTAGAAAATCGCTATGTAGGCATGAAAAGTCGTGGATGCTACGAGACACCAGGCGGCACAATCATGCTAAAAGCGCACAGAGCAATTGAGAGCATTACGCTTGATAGAGAGGCTGCGCATCTAAAAGATGAGTTAATGCCAAGATACGCACATATAATATATAATGGATATTGGTTTAGCCCAGAGCGTCTTATGCTACAAGCTGCGATTGATGAGAGCCAAAAGTATGTAAATGGCAAGGTAAAGCTTGAACTTTACAAAGGCAATGTAAATGTAATTGGGCGCGAGAGCGCAAAAGATAGCTTGTTTAATGCGGCGTATTGTACATTTGAAGAAGATAGCGTGTATGACCAAAAAGACGCAAATGGGTTTATTAAATTAAATGCTTTACGCTTCATAATAGGTGGCAAAGCAGGGCGTAAATATTAATTTTCTTTGCTAATATTTGGCTGGCGGGGCTCTTGGGTGCTTTTCGCCGCCGCCCGCCTTAATGAATTAATATTCTATTTGCGGCGAGCGGCGGGCGAAAATCCCCTCAAGTGCCGCACCTTTATTTTAACTGCCGCTACCGCGAATTACTTGAATTTTCTGATTTTTTGGGGGTGCGGGGGTATTTTTCTTTGAATTTTTTAGAAAATTCAAAACCAGAAAATTCAAACATAAGGATATAAAGCGTAAAATGAAATATCCATTAGATTGTAAAAAGACCTTTAAAGAAAGTATGCTTTTTTGGCTTACAAAGTATGTTAAATACAAGCTTACAAGCCTTTCAAACAAAGAGCTTAAAGACCCAGCTGTGTTAGCTAGTGTAAATCTTGCTCTTACAAAAGGTGTAAAAAACATTGATGAGCTTGACGCACTTGTTAAAAAAGCACGAAATGCTGGGCTTGGCGGTGCTAGCACGTATTTTAATCCGCTTAAAAAAATCTATGAAATTTTAGAATTTTATAACTTACCAAGTCTTTCAAAGATTGATGAAGAGCTTTTAAGCGAAGTTCTAGCAAGTGCCACAGGTGCCTTAAGTGATGCTAGTAAAAAGAACTTTCGCATAGCTACTTTGAATTTTTTCAAATTTTTAGATAGCCAAAATGAAGAGGGTGGCAAGGCGCATAATTTTAGCATTGAGCTTAAAAACTGGGGTGGAATTACTGGTAAAAAGGGCGTAAAACTGCCAGAATACATGAGTGAAGAAGAAGTGAGCAAGTTTTTAAATGCTCTTGATGAGAGCGATTTTCGCTCAAATACCACGCGTAATCAGCTAATTATCAAAATAATTATTTTTACTGGAATTCGCGTAAGCGAAGCACTATCTCTAAAACGCCGTGATATCAGCGCTGAGGGCGATTTGTTTGTGCTTAGAATTCGTGGCAAGGGAAATAAATATAGAATTGTGATGATAAAAAGGCATTTGATAGAGGATTTACTAAATCAGCTGCCCATAAATTATAATAGCGAAGGCGGTCTGCTTTTTACAAATCGCAATGGCAAAGCGCTAACTCAGGCTTATGTAAGTCGCATGGTAGAACAAATTCTTTTTAAGGCTGGAATTCGCAAACAAAAAAACGGCGCTCACATGCTGCGCCACACCTTTGCTACGATGCTTTATCAAAAGCAAAAAGATTTGGTGCTTGTCCAAGAGGCCTTGGGACACGCTAGTTTAGATACTTCGCGCATTTACACGCATTTTGATAATAATAAACTTCGCCTAGCTGCTAAGGTAGCAGAAGAGCTAAACGATGATGCGCAAACTACGCAAAATGATGAAATTTAAAGGGTATTTATGAGAATTTTTATAACTTTTTTTATGTTTTTTAGTCTTGTTTTAGCCCAAGGACTTTTTGATGAAAACACCACGCAGCCAAATAAAATAAACATTGATGACAAAATAAAAGCGATGATAATGACAGGACTTGGCAAAAATGCTGATTTTAGCGACCTAGATTATGCAGGTTCAGTTATACTTTTTTCAAGGGATTTTAACACAAGCTCTGAGCTAAAAACGCTTACTGATCGCCTTCATAGCATGAGCTTAAAGGTGGCAATTGATGAAGAAGGCGGCAAAGTAAGCAGATTAGCCAAAATTGGTTTTGCTACGCCAAGCGCTAAAGAACTAGGCGCAGCAAACGAGAAAACGGCAGTAAATGCGTATTTACTAATGGCACAAAATCTAAAAAATCACGGCATTGATATAAATTTTGCGCCAGTTGTTGATTTGCACGATGAAAAATCGCCAATAATCGGTGCTTTAAGTCGTGCTTTTAGCAATGAGCCAAAGCAAGTAGCTAAAATGGCGCATATTTTCATCGCTCAGCACGAAAAAATGGGCATTTTAACAAGCTTAAAGCACTTTGTAGGGCATGGAAACGCTAGCGTGGATACTCACAAAGGTGGCGGTAGCGCAAAAGCTGATAGAAAGGCGCTTGAGCCTTATCGCCTACTAATTGGCAACGGCATTGCAAAAAGTGTGATGATCTCGCACTTAAAAATCACAAATGTAGATGAAACCCGCCCAGCCTCGCTTTCTAATGCTGTAATCAACGGACTTTTGCGCTCAAAGCTACATTTTGACGGACTTGTTTTTAGCGATGATATGCAAATGGGCGCACTCGATGAGTTTAGTTTAGAACAAAAAATTCTAGGCTTCATTGAGGCTGGCGGCGATGTGATGATTTTTAGCAAATATGATGATCAAAAAGTAAGCGCAAAAATGGTCTTTGATATAATCAAAAAGGCTGTAAATAGCGGCAAAATCAGCACTGCTAGAATAAATAAAAGCTATGATAGAATTAAAAAATTCATGTGAGTTTTAAGCCTAATTTTATAATTCCATAAAATTTAGCCAGCTGAATTTTATGGAATTTTATGGAATTTTATAAAATTCAGCCCCCGAATTTTATAAAATTCAGTTTTGAATTTTATAAACTCATGCCGTGTGTCTTAGTTTTTACCTTACTGACATCTAGCTTTTTAATAAAAGCAAGACATAAAAATATAGAAATTAAAGCAGCACAAAATTAAAGAAATTTTTTATGCTTTGCTAGGGAGCCTTGTTG
>CALEHZ010000312.1 GCA_937875715.1 uncultured Campylobacter sp.
AGATAAAAATGATGGCACAGGCAAAGAAACAACTGCTATAGAAGATACACTTACAAACTCTTATAGAAGCTCATTTACAGGTGGAATTTCAGCTACTATGTCAGATGTAGAGATTAGCTCAAGTGATGTAAACTAAAAAAGCTTGAATTTTTTGGCTTTTTATAAAATTCAAAAAATTCAGCTTTGAATTTTTTGGCTTTTTACAACTGCAACAAGGCTGAATTTTTGAAATTTTTTGTAGTTTTATAAAATTCAGCCACTTCTGTCATTGCCTTTTGTCTGTCATTGCGAGATTTTCGCTTGCGAAAATCGTGGCAATCTTGTTTTATAAAATTCACTTTTGAATTTTATAAAATTCAGTGCTGAATTTTTTAAATTTTATGAATTTTATAAAATTCAGTTTTTATTCACTGAGATTGCTTCAGTCGCTCCGCTCCTTCACAATGACGAAGAATCAGTCATTGCGAGATTTTTACGAAGTAAAAATCGTGGCAATCTTGTTTTATAAAATTCACTTTTGAATTTTATAAAATTCACTCAGCGAAACTTAGAAAAATTCAGCCCAGCTTTTAAAAGCTCTATGAAATTCTGCGCTTTCCAGCTAGCTGAGCCTACCAAAACACCAGCGCAATGCGCAATGCTAGTAATTTCATTGATATTACTAGCATTTACGCTGCCGCCATAAAGTAAAGGCGCCTTTGTTTTGCCACTAAGGAATTCTAGAATTCCAGCGATTATTTCAGGCTTTGCGCTCTTGCCTGTGCCTATTGCCCAAATCGGCTCGTAAGCAATCACCAAGTTTTCATATTCTAAATCTACGCATTCTAACTGCTGAGCCAAAAACTCGCAAGTATTGCCGTTCATATGAACTATATCATCTTCGCCCACGCAGTAAATCACTCTCCACCCATGAGCCTTAGCAAAATCAAACTTCGCCTTTAAAAGCGCGTCATCTTCGCCAAGCGCGCGCCTTTCGCTATGTCCTATCATCACGCAATTTATAGAAAATTCATCAAGCATATCAGCGCCGATTTCGCCAGTAAAAGCGCCGTTATTTGCTGGATAAAAATTCTGCGCACAAAGCGTAAAAAGTGAATTTTCTAAAAACGCTGAACTAGGCGGAGCAACGATGATTTCATCGTTATCAAAACTAGAATTCTGCGATAAAAAATCATTTAGAATTCCCAAATATTCTTTAAAACTCGCTCTTGTGTGATTACACTTCAAGTTACTAGCAAAAATCATTTTAGATCCTTATTGTTTAAATACATTTTGTTGATGAAATTTAAGGTATTTTAGCCTTTCATCATCAAGTGGAAGCCTTAATATATGAGTGTTTTTAAGGTTTATTCTTTTTTGATTTTCAGGACTAAGCCAATTAGAAAAAATCACTTCTTTATTATCACTAAAAGTTATAAAGCCTTTGTCAAATAACGCATCAAATAATGGGGATAGAATAAAGCCATTTTTTGGGTCTATTTTTTCTTTTTCATTACAAACTACCCAAGGCTTAATATGACTAGCGACCAAAAGTCTTTCATCATTTATGCCAGTAATTGGACAATAAGGACACTCACTTAATAATTTTTCTCTATAAATATTTTGCCCTTTTCTAAATGAACTTTTTATATTTTTTATTTCTTTTTGCTCTTGATTTTTCTTCGTACCATAAATCAAACTATATGGCTTCCAAAGCCTATCTTCTATGGCTTTAAAATCGACAAATAATTTAAAATAATATAATTTATTTCCAGTGCTATCAGTAACTTTCATTATGTTAATATAGGTAATTTCTGGCAAGGC
>CALEHZ010000313.1 GCA_937875715.1 uncultured Campylobacter sp.
TTTGAATTTTTTAAAAAATTCAAAAAATTTTATAAAATTCAAAAGCTGAATTTTATAAAAAATTTAGAAAATTTAGAAAATTTACTGCTGCAAAATTGAATTTTCTAAAACTCAAAAAATTCAAAAAATTCAAAAAATTTAAAAGTGAATTTTATAAAAAGAGTTTTGAATTTTTTACCAAGCAAGAAACTATAGTAAAAAATTCAAAAAATTCTACCAATCAATTGATTGAAGTTTGCCAATGTTTAGCGGGAATGAAAAGCTTTTGTTTTCATTTACACGGATTATACCAACAGCACTTTGGCTGCCAGCATCTTTTATATAAACGATACTACCGCCATCACTTGAAAAGCGTGGGAAAGTATTTACGCCAGTTGCTGTAAGCTGACGGATATAATCGCTTTTTGTGCTTATCAAATATAGGTTAAATGTGCGCCCAGAAAACTCCGCCCCACTTTCACGGCTTGAATAAACGATGTAGTTTTCCCAAGTTGAAACCGAGCTATTATTTTTACCGTGATATACTAGTTGTTCAACAGCACCACCATTTAGACCGGTTGCAAAAACATTTGGATTACCCATTCTATCGCTTACAAAAACCACGCGGCTGTCATTATCTACGAAATTTCCATTTACATCAATGCCAGAATAGCTAGTAATTCTTTTAGCTGAGCGAGTATTTAAATCATATAAAAATATGTCACTTTGGTCAGCTGGTGCCATTGTAAGAAGTAATTTTGAACCATCACGGCTTACATCACTTGCTACTACCATACCATAAGAGCTTGTAATGCGCTCTTTTGCACCACTTGCTAAATCAAACTTATACAAAGTTGGCTTGCCTTTTTCTGTAGTAGTGTAGTAAAATGCACTTTGAGCGTCATTTGCCCATTTTGGGAAAATATTTAAACCGCCTGAAAGCACTACATTTTGATAAGTTAAAGTATAATCAGCTACGATAATGCGAGCTGCGCCTGGAGTGGTATATTGAGAAATAACTATACTTTTATCCATCCATTCAATTGGCGAAAGATTAAGATTTCTAGCGATATCTGCTACTGCTCTATGGCTTAAAAACGGCCATTTTGGCACACTGCCCTGTGCATAATTTGCCTCAAATTTTGTAGCGTTTGATTTAACCTCAATTAGTTTAACACGCATATTTATATCATTTGCACCACCATTTAACTCATAGCGAAGCACAAATTCTGGATTTTGCGCAGTTACTTCGGCACCTAGCGGGGCATCGTATGTAGTAGTTTGAGCGCCCTCAATCACCTCAAATGCTGAACCTACCATCAAATCCCCTGCTATCATGCGAGAAAAACGACTTTTAACATCGTTATTTGAAAAATTCACAGTAGCATCTTGGATAAGAATTCTAGGCAACACCATGCCACGATTGACAACTTCGATTGCACTATCCTCTGCAAACAAACTAGCAATAAATGCTAGTAAAATTAGAATTTTTTTCATTTTTTTTACTCCATTTCAATTTCTATTTCATCGCTTAGATTAAAGACCATTTCTTCTCTTTGTCCGCTTGGTGTAGACGGAAAATTCACTGTTTTTAAATTTTCTAGCAAATCTCTGGCTTTACTTTGAAACTCAGCATCATACGAACGAGTAACAAAACTATAGCTTATTATTTTGCCATTTGCACCAAAAATAATCCTAACTTGAACGCTATCGTTAGTGTTTGCCGAGTATTTTTGCCATCTTTGCTGTATGATGCGTGTGATAGCGCCCTTAAACTCGTCGTATTCTCCAGTTAAACCATCTTTTGGTGCACGAACTTTGTCGCTAGTTTGAAGAGCGTTTATAGCCTCACTTGCTTTTTGTTTTGCACTTTTATTTTCTTTCGCACTTTTTTTATTGCTTTGAGTAGCTTTTGGCTTAGCTGGCGGTTTTGGTGGGTCTTTTACTTTTAATTCTTTAAATAAATCACCCATGTTTATAACCTCAGGTTCAGGCTCTTTTACAGGCTCTGGCTCTGGCTCTACTGCTTTGTTTGTAGTAATTTGTTCTTCTTTTGGCTCTTCTTTTATAGGCTCAGGTTTTGGTGGCTCAGGTGCAGGCTCAGGCTTTTTAATCTCAGCTTTTGGTGCCATTATGGTGTCTGCTCTCTCCTCTGTTACAATTAGCACATCCATAAAAGCATCTTTTGTGTCTGTATATTTTTGAGCCTGTTTGATAGCAAAACCAGCTTTGTAAACTATAAAGCCAAGCAGAGCAATATAAATGGCCAGTGAGATTATAAAGGCATTGAATGTTGGAAAATTCGTGCCTATCTTAGAAGTTTTCATCTCGTTTGCAAGGCAACATTGCTATAGCCAGCATCGCTAAGGCTTTTTAGCACATAGGTTACATCGCCGTATTTTAGCCCCTCGTCTGCTTTTAAAAATACTTTTGTAGCAGTATTGTATCTATTTGTAAGCAACACAAGTTTATCTGCTAAAACGCCACTATTCCAATCATTTGGCAAATCAAAACTCTCCTGGTCTACATAAACTTTTCTGCCTAAATCTACACGCACGACCAAGTCTCTTTTATCTTGCTTTTGTTGCGTTTTTTGTGTACCTTTTGGAACGGTAATTTTCTCTTCGTAAATAAGAGCCGGCATAGCCACCATCAAAATTGCTAGTAAAACAAGCATAATATCCACCAAAGGTGTAATATTTAGCTCTGGATTTTCATCGTAATTCATGATTGATTACTGCTTAAAAGCACACTTGCTTCGCGTTTAATTAGACTTATAATCTCATAAGCCTTGCGCTTTATCATAAGATTAAAGCTATAAGCCGGAATTGCCACAAAAATTCCGCAACCAGTAGCCACAAGAGCTTCTGAGATTGAAGAAGCAATAGCGTTTATACCGCCACCACCATCTCCAAGCTTAGAAAAAGTCTCTAATATGCTAATAACAGTTCCAAAAAGACCAATAAAAGGTGAAGTGGAAGCCACAATGGCAAGTGGAGTAAGACCACTAGTAGCCCTGCTCTCAGCTAATCCAATATAAACATCTAGCTTTTCTTTATTTATATTGCCAGAACACTTTTTTAGAACTGAGGCTGTGTTTTCTATTTTACCACCTATTAAAATGCCTTCCAATGATGCTTGTTCTTTCTTTCTCCACGAACTAAGTCCAATATAGCGAGATAGCAAAATCGTAAAACTCATAACAAAATATACAGATAGCCAAACGAGCACTATCCAAGTGATAGTGCTACTATTTTGTAAATAAGTAAGAAGTGGGTCAATCATCTATGAGCACCACTTTCTAATTTTGTCATAGTAGTTTTAAGCAAGGCATCATCATAGCCCATTTTACTAACCAATGCTTTAGCTTTATCTAAAGATGCAGCTAAATCGCTATCGCTGCTACCTGAGACCAAAACTGCACCATCTACTATAATATCTACTTTATTTTCACTAACTTCTGCATAGCCCCAGTCAACAGCAACTATATCGTGTTCGCCATCTGTTTTTTCTATATCTACCAAACCTATATTTAGCAAAGATACCAAAGAAGCATGCTCTGGCAAAACACCAAATTCACCTTCTTTACCTGGTAAAACTACACTTTTAACATCATCAGAAAAAATCAATCCATCAGGCGTTACAATTTCTAAATGTAAGGTTTTCATTTTTAGCCTTTTAGTTTTTCAGCCTTTTGGATAGCCTCTTCGATGTTTCCTACCATATAGAATGAATTTTCTGGCAAATGATCATACTTGCCCTCTAAAATTGCTTTAAATCCATTGATAGTCTCATCAAGACTTACATACTTACCAGGACTTCCTGTAAACACCTCTGCTACGAAGAATGGTTGAGATAGGAATTTCTCAATTTTTCTAGCGCGATCAACTACAAGCTTATCCTCTTCGCTTAGCTCATCCATACCAAGAATTGCGATGATATCTTGTAAATCTTTGTATTTTTGAAGTACTGATTGAACGCCTCGAGCTACTTTGTAGTGCTCTTCACCGATAATTTGTGGATCAAGCACGCGTGAAGTAGATGCTAGTGGATCCACAGCCGGATAAATACCTTTTTCTGCAATAGCACGGTTAAGAACCGTAGTCGCATCAAGGTGCGCAAAAACGGTAGCCGGAGCTGGGTCAGTAAGGTCATCAGCTGGCACATATACTGCTTGAACAGAAGTAATTGAGCCCTTTTTAGTCGATGTAATACGCTCTTGTAATTTACCCATCTCAGTAGCCAAAGTTGGTTGATAACCAACAGCTGATGGAATACGACCAAGTAGTGCTGACATCTC
>CALEHZ010000314.1 GCA_937875715.1 uncultured Campylobacter sp.
TTTACCAAAATCGCAGCGAAGCTGAATTTTATAAAATTCATAAAATTCAGTTTTTGAATTTTATGAAAAAGACTGAATTTTATAAAATTCAGCCTTCTTTTAGCACCTCTATTACATTATCACAATGCACAGCAAAACCAGCGCAATTTCGCTCATCTATTTCATAAAGTCCGCCGCTTGCTAAAATGAAATTATCTTTGATAAATCTAAAAAACAATCTATCATAATAGCGCATTTTTGAGTAATAAACAGGCGCAAAAGCGATGTTTTCATCGCCAAAATTAGAGCCTAAATCCAGCATATCTTGCAAAGCTTTTTTAAGCTCCTCAGGCACGATATCAAGCAAGTTTTCTATATCGCTTTTTGTGCTAGCCTTAGCTAAGGCACTAAGCCAAGAAATATTTAAGCCCAAAAGCAGCTCAAGCCTGCCTTGTTCAAAAACACTCATTTTTAAATCCAAAAGCTTACAAAGCAAATGTGGAATTTGCATATTTGAGATTTGCAAAACCGCATCCACTTTAAAGCTTTTTAAAAGCTTAGAACTAATTTTAGCACATAAATCAAGCTCATTACTATCAAGGATTTCAGCGCCTATTTGATAAGCCTCAGTGCTTGGATAAAAAAACACCGGTTGGATATAAAACCACTTTTTGATTTCGTGTTCTTTCAGGCGGCGTGTGATGATACGCACGACATCGATCGTGCTATCGCTACGAAGTGCTAATTCCTCATTTTTCTCATCACTTAGACGCAAAAGCTTACTATTTTTTACGCTCATACTTTGATGATAGCTAAAAAATGGTGTAATAATCTCATTAAAACCATTATTTTCTAAAATTTCACTCGCACTTTGCTCTATTTTTCTTTTTAATTTAGCACTTTTGCCAAAATACAGCTTTGAGCCAGTGGGAATTTCATGCTCACAAATTTGCAAATCTACTCTCCTATAATATGTTTTAAAAGTCTTAGTTTTTCATTTACTGCTTTTTGTATATTTTCATCTTTATCGCCGATGCCGCCATAAATGCTTACGATCAAATCATCTGCCATGTCACAAACCCAAGCCAAACTCTCATCTTGAACCCTTCTTAATTTAGCAAAATTCTCTCTATAAGCATTAAAATCAAAAAGCTGCAAATTATCTGCTTTTAGCATTTTAATGATTTTTTCTAAATTATCATTTTTTTATATAGTATGATGTGTCACAGAATTGCGTGAAAGCAATTTTGGAAAATGATAAAACCATAAAGATTTATAGCAGCGCTTTTTTCGATATTATCTAGCGTGGCTAATTTTCTTAGCTTATCTTTTTTGTCATGAAATTCATTTATAGCATCCTTTAAATGCTCAGCCCCGACCGCCTTTCCTATAAAATCGCCACCTAAGCACTCTATTCCAAGAGCTGAGAGAATTTTATAGCTATAGGCATTGTCAGCAAATTTCGTGCTTACACGCTTGTTTTCGCTAATGCAAAAATTAAAGATGTATTGAATTTTATAAATATTTTCGTATTTTTTAAGAACATCTTTTGTATAATTTCTACTAATTCGCAGATCTTTTACATTTACGCTAGAAATAAGCTCACTTGAGCGTTCATCAATTTCATCGATTACAAAGCCTATGCCAAATTCTTTGTATTTTTTCTCTAATTCATTTACTTCACTGGCTGGATTTCTAGCTGTGTAAATGTCATTTAGCAAAATTTTGACATTGCTTAAATCTCTACCTTTTGCAAACTCAGTGAATTTTTTGAAAAAAGCATTTGAGTTTAGCTGCGAAATAGGCGTATTTATATACAAGGTTACATTTAAAAGTGCAAGTTTTCTTAAAACATCTAAAGCACTTTGGAAAATCCAAATATTAAGGTCACTAAACCAATATTTTTGACTTAAAATATTTGACAAGTCTCCAGCGCTTAGCACACTTTTGCTATCTTTTAACTGCAAATCAACCTCAAGGGCTAAAATATTGTTATTTAGCGCATCATAAATTGGCGCATAAAGCAAAGTAAAGTTATCTGTATCAAATTTTTCAAGCTTAGCAAGTAAGTTTTTGTATTCTTTGTAAATCTTACTTGTTTTTTCGTTAAACTCATAATAGCAGTTTTTACCAGCAAGTTTGGCTTGATACATCGCCCAGTCTGCTTCTTCAAGAAGTTCGTGTGAAGAGACTGAATTTTTTGAAGAAAAATATGTAATTCCTATGGTAACGCCGATTTTAACATTATAATCACCGATAATGAATTTTTCATTTATATCATTTATAATCTCATTTGCTACATCTATTGCGCTGCTTTCAAAAGAAGTGTTTATAAAGCAAGAATCGCTAGCATAATCTAAACGCTTATTGCTTTTCGTATCTGCGCCTGGCATCTGGCAAACTACATGCTCATCAGCTAGCAAACATACAAACTCATCTCCACCAAGCCTTGAAATTACGCTATTTTTAAGATTATTTTTGCTTAATACATTATTTAATCTTCTTGAAACTTCTTTTAGTACCTCATCACCACAACTATGCCCATAAGTATCATTTGCTGCCTTAAAGCCGTCTAAATCCATATAAAGCAAACTAAAGCTTTCGCCCTTAAGAGCAAACTCAGCTATGGTTTTATCCATTATATCTATAAACTTTCGCTTGTTTGCAAGTCCTGTTAAAGCGTCATAAAAAGCGATTTGTTCTAGTTCATTTTCTTTATTTTTAAGCTCAGTAATATCAGTAGAAATTCCAATATAATTTGTAATATTACCAACTTCATTTTTAACAGCTGAAATAGCAAGCATAGATGGATAAATTTCGCCATTTTTGCGCTTATTGTAAATCTCGCCAGACCAAAAGCCATTTTTTCTGATTTCTTTTGTCATATTTTCAAAAAATTCACTATCATGTTTGCCAGAATTTAAAAGCATAGGAGTATTGCCCAAAGCCTCTTCTTTGCTATATCCAGTTGTTTGCACAAAAGATTCATTTACTTCTATGATTTCTCTTTTTTCATTTGTTACCATAATGCTTTCTTTTGACCCAGAGAAGATTTGTGCTAGTAGCCTTACTCTTGCTTCGCCTTTTACTTTTTCGCTTATGTCTTCTATTATTCCTATTATTACTTCTTTATCTTTTGTTTCTTCTTTTATTATAGTTTTTTTGCCTTTTATACGCAGCCAAACTTCGTTTTGCTTATTATTTGCTTGAATTATAAGCTCAAAAGAATAAGTTTTATTATTTATAGCTTTATTTATTTCTGCTTCAAAAAGTGGTATATACTCGCTCATTATATAATGACCAAGTATGCTTGGACGCACTTCTTTTATATAGTCTTTATCAACCAAAGCAAAGAATTGCTGAGAGAAAATAAAGAATTTTTGTTCTATATCGTATTCCCAAGTGGTAAATAAACTACCTTCAAGCTGTGATTCGTATTTTTGGATTTGCGTGTTTTTTCTGCTTATGTCAAAATACAGCGTTGAAATATCATATAAAAATAAATATAAAATTTTATTTTTGCCGTTATAATCTATAATTAAAGTCGCATTAAAGTATATTAAAGCACCATTTTGGGCTTTTATTTTTACTATCATGGTTTTATTTATTTTTGAATCTGAGCTAAAATAATCTTTTATTTCTTTTATTTGCTCACTACTTTGGATAAAATCAGATAAAAAGGCGCCTTTTAGAATTTCTTGCTTGTTGTATTTTAGTATGCTTTCTACATTGTCACTAGCAGCCCTCAGCTTAAAGCCCTCATCAAAGCCCAAAACTATAGTTGGACCAACTTGTGAGATATTATTCAAAGCTTTTAAAGATTTTGCTAAGGCAATATTTTTCGTATAATCATGCACTACAAATATACAAAAATCATCATAGCTATTAGCAGCACTTTTTGCATCGATATAGACGAATTTTGCTTCGCCTTTATAGGTTTTGTGCACATTTGTAATAGGCAAGCCATCTTCATCTTCTTTATTATAAATGCTGCAAAAATAATCATATAAGCTCGTATCTTCCAAATCAAAAATCGTCTTTTTATAAAACATATCTCTGCTGTATCCATAAAATTCAAGTGCTTTTTCAGAAGCTGCCATGATGCGACCGCTTCTAGCATCTATGTATAATACTATCAAATCGCTATTTCTAAAAAGCAAATCATGCTCTAGCGAGTAAATATTTAGCATATTTTCATTATTTCGCATTTTAAAGTAAAGTTGCATAACTTTTGTGTATAAGAAATAAAAATCGTGATTTCGGCTAAAATCAAAGCTACTGTGCTGGTTGTTGTGAATTT
>CALEHZ010000315.1 GCA_937875715.1 uncultured Campylobacter sp.
AAGTGACTTTATGCTAAAAAAGGCGATAATCAAAGGCGATGATGTAAATCTGCGTATCTTGCCAAGAGCAAGTAGCACAGCTCTAAATGCGGCAAATACAGGGGCTGAGTTTATCGCTGAGAGTGTGCCTATTTTTGATAAAGAAAGTGGGCTTTACTGGCTGAAAATAGTAAATAGCAATGTGCCGCTTTTTGTGGCTGAAAAGTTTGTAGAGCTTAGAGAGCTGGGTGGGAGCGAAAAAGAAAGCCTAAAAGAGCAAAAGTTATTTACAGGCATAAAGATCGATAAACCAAGTGGCAAAAAATACGGCAACTGGCGTGATTTTGCCGATATTTATCCATATAAACTAGGCGGAAATATCCATGACATGGTCAAAAACTGGGGCAATGGCACATTAAAAAGGGGCTGCCCTAAAAATGAATATTCTATTGATTATTGTATAAATAGCGAGTTTAGGGCTGATGGCGTGGTGATGACTTTTAAGGAATTTGAGCCTGAGTCATCTAATAAAGAGGCAATCTATCACACTACCACAAAAATAAGCAAAAAGGGCTACGAAATCGCAGGGGTAGTAATCGGCAAAACTACAAAAGATGAGGCTTTAAAGCTTTATGGTAAGCCATGCGACCAATACGAAATAGACCTTAATGATGAGGGCACAAAAAAGGGCGTTTCGCTAGTCTATCCAAATATGTTTTCTGATAATGATAAAGGCTGTGAAGATGTTAGTCAAGAGGGTCTAGCACATAGCAATTTTTCTTTGGTATTTGATGAAAAAAGTGAAATTTTAGAATTTATTAAAATAGAAAATCTGCCGTGGGATTAAAGCTTTGCTTTAAATCAGCCGAGTTTATAAACTTGGCTGATTTAAACGGCTATTTCATATATACGCACTGCCCTGTGCTAGTTTCTAGATATATAGAAGTCAGCTCAGCGCCCTCGCAGTCTAGCAAAAATGTAGCCACCTCACCTTTTTTATAAGCTCTAAAATTATTTTCGCTTTTAAAAGCGCCTTTTGAGAGCTCATCAAGGGCTTCAAACTCTTTTTGGCTTTGGCTTTTTTCGTTTGGATTGCCATAGACATAAAGCATATCTAGATCGCTTTTTTCTCCATCTTTGCGTAGTAGCATAGGCTCGCCGTTTTCATCCTTTGGGGCTAATTCTACCCACTCATTGTGATGACGCCACTGTGCTTTTTGCTCCTCGTTTTGGGCTTGGTTTAGTTCTAGCTTTTGGGTGGGGTAAATCGTAGCTTTTAGATACGAACAAGTGTTTATTTCTATGGCTTTTATTACGATGTCATCTTTTATGTAAAATTTCAGCTCGTTTGTAGCGATAGCACCACTCCGGTCTCTGTCTATCTGCGGACACTGGGCAAACAAAAGGCTAAAACTAGCTGCCAAAAGCACTAGGGATTTTTTCATTTTTGCTCCTTTTTTTTGATTTGGGATTATAAAATAAATAAACTTACAAATAAATTTTACAAAATCCCTCATAAAATTCTAGAATTTTCGCATTTTTTAAGAGCGAATTTTGTAAAATTAGCCCTTTTAAAAACTCAAATAAAAAGGCAGAAAATGAAAAAAGCTTTATTTTGCTTAGGTCTTTTGGCAGCGTTTAGTAGTGGAGAGGAGTTTAGCATAGTCAAAAATGACTATAACGATGAGGAGACAAGGGTCTATAAAACAAGCGACTTTATGCTAAAAAAGGCGGTAATCAAAGGCGATGATGTAAATCTAAGAAAACTACCTCGCATTAGTAGCACAGCACTAAATGCGGCAAATAATGGCGATAGCTTTGTGGTAGAGAGTGTGCCTATTTTTGATGAGGAGAGTAAGCTTTATTGGTATAAAATCATAGGCAAAAAAAGTGATGAAGCACCGCTTTTTGTGGCTGAAAAGTTTGTAGAACTTAGTGCGCTGGATAAAAGCGATGAGATAGCAAAGCTTTTTGCTACTAGTGAGCTAAAAGAGCCACAAAATACCAAAAAATACGGCTTTTGGCGTGATTTTACCGAGGTTTATAGCTACAAAATAGGCGATAATATCCACGAAATAGCAAGAATCTGGGGCAATGGTAAGCTACAACGCTCTTGCGATGCGCCACCGCCTGATGATGGCTATATCGATCGCTGTATGTCTAGCTATTTTGAAGCAGATGGCATTTTTATGTATTTTAACGAAAACCCTGAAAAAAGCCAAATCACGACTTGTTGGGGGTCCTGGGCAAATATAACTATAAGCAAAAAGGGCTACAAAATAGCAGGGCTAGAAATAGGCAAAACTACAAAAGATGAGGCCTTAAAGCTTTATGGCAAGACTTTCAATGAAGTTTATTTTGAAAACGATGAAATCACAGATACCGAGTATGTAATCAAAAAAAACAATACACTAGTTTATCCAAGCTTTTGTAATGGTGGCGATGAAAAAGATGAATGCTATGAGCCTACCGATAAAGATTCTGCTAGAGATTCGCTATATCACGCAAACTTTCAGCTGATTTTTGATGAAAAAAGCGGGGCTTTGAAAAAGATTGAAATAGAAAATCGCCCGTATGACTAGAAAAAGGATAAAAATGAAAAAACTTTTACTTTGTCTGCTTTGTTTTGTGGTGTTTTTGGGCGCTGATGAGATGAAAAAGCTTAGCACTTTTATTTCAAACTTTGCCGAGGTCAGTAGCCCAGAGCTTTTGAGATATGAAAATCTTACTCTTTTTGCCATAGACCACGCCTTGATAAATGCGCCAAAAAAGCTAGAAAAACTAGAAAATGGCAAAATGGCAATAAGCGAGGAGCTAGCCAAAAAAATCACAAATAGATACTTTGGCTATGATTATGAGCTAAAAGAGGCCGATTTTAACGGCTTTAAGGCTACTTATGATGAAAAAGGCGCTAGATTTGTCTTTAACAAAACTAGCCAAAAGCCCACAGGCAAAGCAGAGGCTAAAAGTGTAAAATACGATGATAGCGTCTCATACACAAATGGCAATATGCTTCATGTGGAGGGCAAGTTTAATGATGATGATTTTTTTGCCGTGGTGTATAAAAGCAAAGAGAGTTATTCTTTGATCACCCTTAGTATCGCCTCAAAGGCTAAGAGCGATTTTAGCAAGATTTTTTATGATGATGGATATATCGGCACTGTGGGAGCTGAGGGTGATAGATTTGCTATAAAGTTTCTAAGCGTAAAAAATAGCGGCAAAAACGCACTAGATGCAAGTGGCGTGATAAAAATCGCAAATGATGAAATAAAGGAGTTTAAAGGCAAGATTAAGATTAAAGATTTTAAGGCTTTGTGCTTTATGTCAAGGGATACGATGGCTAGCTACGAGGGCTTAAATCCTGGCGATTTGCTAGCTGATATGAGCTTAGAGGGCGAGGATTTTAGCATAAATGGCGTGATGCATATAGAATATGTCATCAAAAATGGCATCCCAGAGGTAGATAGCGAGTTTGCCGTGGCTGATGGCTGGCAAAATAGCGCATTTACAGGCATTTTTGAAGCTAAAAATGCTAAAATGCCACTTGCCTTTGGGCTTGGCAGGATACCGCGTACTAAGGGCACAGCGTGGATCGATGTGGGCGTAGGTGAGTTTATCCCAGATGAAAAGTATAAAAACAAAGGCTGGCAGAGCTACGGTGATGAAAACGACCAAGAATGGTATAAAAAGGAGAAAAAATGAAAAAAATTCTAGTTTTTCTAGCATTTATGAGCTTACTTTTTGCTGATATTTCGCATTTAGAAAAAGCAGTCGCAGGACTTGAAAAAAACACAAATATCCCAAATATGGCAAAAAAAAGCTTCAATGCTAGCAATAAAGCCTGGCAGAAGTGGTATAAGCTTGAAAAGGCTTTTATTATCAAGGTTTTGCCTGAGATCAAGGAGCAGTATTTAAGCGGTATTTTGGAGTCTAGGATAAGCTTTCTTACCGTCCAGCCTATGAATCTAGAAAGCGACATAGATAATAGCACCAAAATAGAGCTATATACAAATCCTAGAAATAGAGATAAAAGCGGTGTTTCTGGGGATTTTGATAAGAAGTTTGAGGAGGCTCAGCTAGGCTCGCCAGCGGATGTAAATGAAGTAGAAACCGCTGAGAGGGAACTACAAGATAAATGGCTAAACGAAGACTACAAGGCGATGAGAGCCTTGCTAAACAATGAGCAAAAATTGCTTTTGCGAGATGCGCAAAGAGCGTGGCTAAAATACCACGGCACAGACCCTGAGTTTATGTATGATGTGATGGAGCGTGACGGACTAGCGCAAAGAAGAGCCAATTTTACGCTGTTTATGCAATTTATCAAGCGTTCGGTTCAGCTTGAATATTTATTAAGCAATCTAAAATCTAAGGAGCAAAAATGAAACAACTTTTGATTTTTCTAGGTATTGTGGCTGCTTGTGTGCTAGGCTACATGAGCGTCTATAACGGCGTGATAAACGCTAGCGAGCAAGTAGATAGAGCGCTAGGCGACATAGACGCGCAACTCCAAAGGCGCAGCGACCTCATACCAAATCTAGTAAATGCAGTAAGCGGCTACATGGGACACGAAAAAGAAGCCATAGAGCTAGTAACAAACGCCAGAGCCAAGCTAAATGGCGCACAAAGCATAGAGCAAAAATCAGCCGCTAATAACGAGCTAAGCAGGGCTTTGGGGTCGTTTATGCTAGTGGTGGAGAACTACCCAGACCTAAAAGCCAGCACAAACTTCATCCAGCTCCAAGACGAGCTAGCAGGCACTGAAAATAGAATAGCCTTCGCAAATAGGACTTATAACGAAGCAGTAAGCGTCTATAACCTAAAAATCAAAGGAATTCCAGGCAAGTGGATAGCTGAGAACTTAGGCTATAAAGAAAGGGAATACTTTAAAATCGATGAGGCAAAAAAAGAAGCACCAAAGGTGGAGTTTAAGAAGTAATTTTGCTTTAAGTTTGGCTCGTGTGCTTTTTTAAAAAATTCAGCTTTGAATTTTATGGATTTTAAAAAAT
>CALEHZ010000316.1 GCA_937875715.1 uncultured Campylobacter sp.
CTAGTTTTGGTTCGCTCTTAACCAGCGGGTCGCTGGAATTTTCTAAAGATTTTAAAGACTTGCGTTCGTTACCCCAGCAAGCTGACTAGCCTAGCACAGGGGGAGAGACTAGGCTGGTCATAAAATCTATGAGAGCAAACTTGGCATCCTTGCCGATTTGCAAAATGTATATCGGCAAGGTGGAGTAAAACTTTAATGAATTTTATGAAAATTTTTAAATATTTTTTGTTGAGTTTTTTTGGGCTTGATTATTTGGGGTTTGGGGGAATTGAATTTTTTAGATTTTGAATTTTTTGGCTCGTTTAGTGCTTTAGTGCGGCGAGTTTGAATTTTATTTTTGGTTTTTAATGACGGAAGTGAGATTGCCACGACTTTTGCGAAAAGTCTCGCAATGACGGATAAAAGGCAATGACGGAAGTGGGTGAATTTTATAAAGTTTGAATTTTATAAAGTTTAAATTTTTTGGAATTTTTGGTTTTTTAATGGGATTTTGCTACGCAATCCGCTGGGTGCCACGACTTGCTTCGCAAGTCTCGCAATGACGGAAGTAGGTGAATTTTTGCTCGCTTTTAGTGGGGTCAAAGCCCCACTCGCTCGCAATTTTCAAGGGACTTACGTCCCTTAACCCTTAGGGGCTTTTGCCCCTAAAACTCCCACTCTACTATTGCAACAATCTCATTACATTCTGTTGAATAGTATTAGCTTGGCTCATGGCGTAGCTACCGCTTTGAGCTAGGATGTTAAATTTGTTGAAGCTGCTTGCTTCGCTAGCAAAGTCAACATCTCTTAGTTGAGATTCAGCTGCTTTTACGTTTACTTGAGTTGTGCTGATGTTATTTATAGTGGCTACGATTTGGTTTTGGACTGAGCCGATATCAGAGCGGATGCGATCTAGCTGCTTTTGAGCTGATTCAGCTACATTAATCATAGCTTGAGCACCAGCGTAGGTAGTTACACCGCTTAGTTGGTCAGTTTTATTATCGCCAGCTGCGAAGTAGCCAAGAGCATCAGCTATACTTGCGCTCATAATGCCAGTATTTAGATCAGCCAAACGAACAGTAGCAGTAGCTGCCATTGTGTTTAGAATAGCTGTACTAAGTCCTGCTTGAGCAGTAAGGAAGCCAGCTGCTCCATCTAGTGCTGCTACACCACCACCAACGCTTATGGTAACAACAATATCTCTAGCATCTTGGCGAGATAGAGTTAATTTACCCATTACAGTAATACCTAGACTTATGCTACCAGCACCAAGATTTGTTCCAAGGGTTGCACTAATATTTGAAGCTGATGTAGTTTTAATATTTATGGCACGACCATCACGAGCTGTTAGAGTTAGTTTACCATCTTTTACAGATGCTTCTACGCCTGTTTGAGCTTTTACAGCGTTGATTGAGTTTACCAAAACAGCATCGCTATCGCCAGATTTTAGCTCAAGGTCGCCAATAATTGCATCATTGATTATTAAGCCTTTTACAGTTCCAGCTTGAACTGTGCTAGAGAAAGTAACTGAAGCATTTACATTAGCTTTTACGCCAGTTACATCACTAACACTATTTATTCTATCAGCAATTGCTTTTAGACCACTTTCTTTAAACTCATCTGCACTAATAGTTTGGAAAGGATAACCACCAGGGAAGCCATCAATTCCGCTAAGAGTTACATTAGTACCACTGATATTAGAAGCTACATAAGCTATACCTTTAGTTGTCTCAAATCTAGTATGACCAATTTTTGTGCTTTCTGTAGCGCCGATGCTGATTTGAACTGTTTCATTGCTATAAGCACCGATTTGGAAATTTTTATTTGAGAAATTTCCGTTTAGTAGTT
>CALEHZ010000317.1 GCA_937875715.1 uncultured Campylobacter sp.
TGAATCTAGCATTTAGTGAAGCTGAGATGAATCTATTTCGCGCGATAAAAAGGGCATTTGATCCAAATAATATTTTAAATCCAAATAAAATGGGGCTTTGAATTTTATGAATTTTATGAATTTTTTAAAAAATTCAATTTTATAAAATTCAATTTTATAAAATTCACCCAGCTAGATGGAAGTAAAAAATTCACACGCCTTCTTTGCTATCCCAAAGCCTAATGTGAAGTCTATCGCTATAATTAAAACCTGATTTTATCGCTATTTTGGCAATTTTTGGCGCCAGTGTTTCTAACTCTTTTTTAGAAGCCCCCAAAGGCATTAGCCAAACCTGACCATTTTGAAGTGCTAAAATCTCATTGATTTCATCTATTTCATCATCACGCCCACTTAGCACAAATTTATAAAAAGCCTTAGCATTGGCAAAAATACTTTGTAAGGCAAGAGAATTTATGCGTTTTTCTTTGCTTTCGCCGCTATTTGCTAGCTTTACGCTTAGGGCAAAATGACAAGCTTTTAGAGCAGGGAATTTAGAAAAATCAGGGTAAATCGTGCCATTGCTTTCAAACTGCACCACTGTGTTTTGAGCTATTAAATACTCTATAAATGCCTTAAAATGAGCATTTTTAAGATGCAAAAGCGGCTCGCCGCCGGTGAGAACGACCATAGCACCTGGAGCATTAAAGCTCTCAATCACTTCGCAAAGCCCCTTAAAATCAAGCTTTTTATAGAATAAGCTATCTTTAAAATGCTCACTTTGAGCAGCTTTTATCGTATCGCAACCTAGCAAAATTTCCCCAGTTTTAGGCGAAATTTTTTGTCCGCCAAAGCCAGCACAACGCAGATTGCACCCAGCAAAACGCACGAAAATCGCAAGTCTGCCAGAAAATTCGCCCTCGCCTTGAATGCTTAAAAAACTCTCAACTACTTCCATAATTTTACCCTTTTATAAAATTCAAAAGTGAATTTTATAAAATTTGGCTTTGAATTTTATAAAATTCACTTTTTTCGCAATGCTTAGGACAAGAATTTAAAAATTCTTAAAATATAATTTTACTTTGGCAATTTTAAATAAATTTTTAACTTAACATTGCTATAATTCCAAGTTTTTTACTTTTAAAAAAGGAGCAAAGATGCAAACAAAAAACTGCACTTCAAGGCGCGATTTTATCGGTCTTAGCTTTGGTGCTGTGGCAGCTGTGGGTGGAGTGTTTAGCCTTGTTGCCATGAAAAAGTCGTGGGATCCGCTTCCTAGCGTTCGTGCGGCTGGTTTTACTACAGTAGATTTAAGCGGAATGAAAGAGGGGCAAATGGCACAAACTGAGTGGCGTAAAAAACCAATTTTTATTCTTAAAAAATCAGCTGATATGGAGCCAAATGATGCCCGTGATATCGTAGTTGGCGATGGTAGATATGTTTTGGTAATTGGGCTTTGTACTCACCTTGGCTGTATTCCTAGCTGGAGTGCGGCTAAAAAGCAATTTACCTGTGCTTGTCATGGTGGTGTATTTAACGCAAGTGGTGTAAATACCTTTGGACCGCCACCACGCCCACTTGATATTCCACCATTTAAAGTTGATGGGACAAAATTAGTTCTTGGCGAAACTGGCCCAGAATACGAAAAACTAATTGGCAAAGCGTAAGGGGGAATAAATGGCACATATTACAAAAGCGACCAGCGTAAAAGACTGGTTTGATCAAAGAATTGCTTTAACAAAGCTGTGGAATGTTTTAGCAGCCCAATATTGGATTCCAAAAAACATTAGCTTTTTATGGGCGATGGGCGTAATTTTAACGGTTTTATTTACGATTTTGTTTGTTACTGGGCTTATGCTTGTGATGTATTACAAACCTGATGCAAAACTAGCCTTTGATAGCGTGAATTTTACAATTATGCAAGAGGTTGAGTATGGTTGGCTGTGGCGTCATTTACACGCAGTTTCTGCATCTGTGATTTTCCTTGTTATTTATATACATATGTTTACAGGGATTTATTACGGCTCATATAAAAAGGGCAGAGAAATCATTTGGATTAGCGGTATGCTTTTATTCCTTGTTTTTTCAGCTGAGGCATTTAGCGGCTATATGCTTCCTTGGGGGCAAATGAGCTACTGGGCAGCTATGGTTATTACAAATCTTTTTGGTGGCGTGCCAGTTATCGGTGAGGCTTTAGTAGAGTGGATTAGAGGCGATTTTGCTGTTAGCGATCCTACGCTTACTAGATTTTTTATGTTACATGTTTGCTTGCTTCCTATTGTTATTATAATGATAATTGTAATGCACTTTTACGCACTTCGTGTGCCTCATGTAAATAACCTTGAGGGCGAAGAGATTGATTTTGAGATTGAGGCTGAAAAATTCCTTGAGGGCAAAACAAAAGAAAGCAAAGTTATTCCATTTTGGCCAGCATTTTTAAGTAAAGATTTTATGTATGTAAGTATATTTATGATTTTCTTTATTTATTTGGTTTGCTTCCACTTTAATTTTGCGATGGATCCGATTAACTTTGACCCAGCTAATCCAGGCAAAACGCCACTTCACATTTACCCAGAATGGTATTTTTTATGGCAATACGAAATTTTGCGTGGCTTTTTCTTTGATATTCCACTTGGCTTTATGACATTAAAAGCGGCTGATATTGGCTCACTTGCAATGGCGTTTGCTGGAGTTTCACTATTTTTCATGCCACTTTATGATAGAAGTGATGTTGTTGCCCCTGCTCACAAACGCAAAGGATTTTTCATTTGGTTTTGGCTATTTATTATTGACTTAATCGTGCTTACAATCTATGGCAAACTACCACCAACAGATTTTAATGCTTGGATTGGTTTTGTGGCTTCTGTTGCGTTTTTACTACTGCTTCTTGTGGTTTTACCTATTGTTACAATTAAAGAAAGAAAGGCTGCAAAATGAGAGATCTAAAAGGACTTTTGGTAGTAGTAGTTTTAGTAGCTATTACATATTGGGGCGTTGAGCCTTTGGCACATTCTGTGATGCATCCACATGTCCCAGCTGCGAATTTTGACTTTGCTGCTGGCGAATACGAACAAGATTTAGCCAAGCTTTCAAATCTTGAAGCGGCGCTAAATGCAGCTAATAAAACTGGCGATGAAAAAGCAAAAAAAGCAGCAGCAGATGAGTATAAAAAAGCTCAAAATAATATGAATGAAGCTAAGGCTTTTTGGGATGAAGTAAATAAAATAGATTTAAGCAAAGGCGATGCTAAGCGCGGCGAAGAAGCGGCTGCGTCTTGTCTTGGCTGTCATAATGACGGCGCTGTTACAGAGATGGCAGCAGCAGATCCAGGATATGCCTCTGTGCCAACAAATCTAAATAATATCGCTTATATGTATGATGAAAAGTTCTTGGCAGCTTTGTTTAAAGATCCTGTTAAGGCGATGAGACTATCGCATAAATTCGGCGATGAGAGAATGTTCCCTATGGTAACTGGCTTTGATGATGCTAGCATCGCGGATTTAGTGGCTTATTTTAAAAGTATAGCACCAGCACAAATGGACGATAAGGCTGTATTTGAAGAAGCTTGCGCACGCTGCCATGATATGAAATACGTTGGAATCAAAACCAAAGGCGCAACTGATATGCTAAAAGCTTATCTTGGCATGACACCACCAGATCTTTCAATGTATATTAGAAGCCGTGATATTACTTATCTACACAATTTCATCAATGACCCACAAAAAATGCTAGAAGGCACAGCTATGCCACGCGTGGGACTAAATGAAAAAGCGCAAAATCAAGTAATAGCTTATATGAGCAAAGTCGGCGATAGCAAAAAAGACGAGCGTGAAAGTCTTGGAATCAAAATTATGATTTATTTTGTGATTTTAAGCATTTTTGCTATTCTTTGGAAAATGGCTATTTGGAGACATTTGCACTAAAAAATTTTGAATTTTATAAAATTCAGTATTTGAATTTTATAAAATCAAATTATCTGCGATTTTAGTCTTGGCTTTTGATGATTATTTAGGCAGCTGCGACTAAAATCGCTACTTTAAACCTTTTTTAAAAAATTCATTTTAAAAAATTCAGTTTCATTCACTGCAGCAAAAGTGAATTTTATAAAATTCCAAAAAATTCACTTTAATTTCACTGGGATTGCTTCAGCTTACTTTGTAAGCTTCGCAATGACGGACAATTTGAATTTTATAAAATTCACTTTTGAAATTTTTGAATT
>CALEHZ010000318.1 GCA_937875715.1 uncultured Campylobacter sp.
ATTCATCCACTTTTAAAAGATAGTATTGATTATAGATTTCGCCCAGAGCCAAAAGATGTAGATAATGAACCAGAATATAAGTTTATAAAAACAACTGGCGATAAGATCACAGCCATCCCACTTGGACCACTTCATATTACAGCAGATGAGCCAGGACATTTTAGGCTATACTGCGATGGTGATACTATTGTAGATGCTGATTATAGGCTATTTTATCAGCACAGAGGCATGGAGAAACTAGCAGAAAACCGCCTAAACTACACACAAATGCCATTTTTAGCAGAGAGAGTATGTGGAATCTGTGGTTTTGCGCATTCAATTGCTTGTGCAAATGCAGCTGAAAATGTCTCAGGCATAGAAGTTCCAGCAAGAGCGCAAGCCATTAGAGTTTTAAGCCAAGAGATTGAGAGGGTTCACTCACATTTGCTAAATTTAGGTCTTTTGTGTGAAGTTTGTGGAAATGTAACTGCCTTTATGCACTTTTTTAGAGTTCGTGAGTTTAGCCTTGATATTGCGCAGATTTTGACAGGCGGCAGAAAGACTTACGGCACAATTGCAATCGGTGGCGTTAGGAAAGATTTAACTCTAAGTGAGATTAAAAAAATCTTAGAGCTTTTGGATATCATCGAAACTGGCACAAAAGAAATGTGGGAAGTCGTGATGAACGACAAACGTCAGATAAATCGCTGGAAAAATGTGGGTGTGCTTGATCCTATGGTGGCTAGAGATTTTAGTCCAGTTGGACCAGTGATTCGTGCTAGTGGCTTTGGGCGTGATGTAAGGCACGATCATCCAAATGAATTTTATAAAAAGCTTGATTTTAAAATGCATGTAGAAGAAACTGGCGATGTGCTAGGCAGAGCAAAGGTTCGCTATCATGATTTGATGAATACAATTGCGATGATTAGGCAGTGTATAGATATAATGCCAGGTGGCGCTATAATGAGCGAGCAAAACTGGCGCATAAAGCCTTATTCTTACGCACTTGGCTTTGATGAAGCACCAAGGGGCGAAAATGTGCATTGGATCATGCAAGGCGATATGTCAAAGGTATATCGCTGGAGATGTAGAGCTTCTACATACAACAACTGGTCAAGCCTACGCTATCAAATGCGTGGTAATACAATCGCAGATGCTGCTTTAATCGTAGCAAGTCTTGATCCTTGCTATTCGTGCACTGAGCGAACTACGCTAGTAGATATCAAAACAGGCAAAGCAAGAGTGATAAACGAAAAAGAACTAAAACAAATCGCAAGGGGTAAAAAGATATGAAAATCTTAGATTTAACTAGCAAATACGGCGTAGTAACTACAAAATATCCCTTTGAGCCTTATAATCCAGGTGATTATTTTAGAGGGCTTCCTAGATATAATTATTCTTTGTGTATAGGCTGTGCGGCTTGCGGTGTGGCGTGTCCTAGCAATGCAATTACGCTTAAATGGAGCAAGAAGGATTTAAAAAATTCAGTTTTAGAAAATTCAGAAAATTCAGTTTCAGAAAATTCAGCCCAAGACGCAAAGCCAAAAGCCAAAAAAGACGAAGCAAGAGCGCCGATTTTGGATAAAGAAAATGTGCTTTATAAATACAATGCAAGTCGCTGTATATTTTGTGCTAGATGTGATGAGGTCTGTCCGACTGGTGCGATTGCTTTAAGCCATGAGTTTGAGCTTTGTGTGAAGTTTGATAAAAACGAGCTAGTTCAAGAAGGCGAGTTAGAAGGCAAAGAATGCGAGATTTGTGGCGAGAGCTTTAGCACAAAAAGATTGCTTGATTTTGTGGATAAAAGAAGCGATAATGCTGGGGCGTATTTAAATATTTGTCCAAGGTGTAAAAAACAAAAAGTGGTTGAAAATATGACTACAAAGCCATTTGAGAGGGTTAAATGATGAATGAGTTAAATCTTAGAAAAGAGCTAAATCTTGGCAATTTTGAGCTAGATGAAAAATTAAAGCTTTTAAGTAATATAAAACGCTCATTTAGCGTTTATCGCATTGATTGTGGCAGTTGTAATGGCTGTGAGATTGAGATTTTTGCGGCTATTTCGCCACTTTGGGACCCAGAGCGCTTTGGATTTAAATTAGTCTCAAGCCCAAGGCATGCCGATATTTTGGTAATCACTGGGCCAATTACAAGACAGATGTATTATCCACTGCTTCGTGCCTATGATGCTGCACCAGATCCTAAAATCGTAGTTGCACTTGGTGCTTGTGGCAGCGATGGTGGAATTTTCCACGATAGCTACGCAGTTTGGGGTGGCGCAGATAAGGTAATTCCAGTAGATGTTTTCATTCCAGGCTGTCCGCCGCATCCAGTTAGCATAATCTACGGCTTTGCTACCGCACTTGGACTAATAGAACAAAAACTTCACCACGAAAATAGCAAAGATAGCGCACTTTTGCCAGAGCCAAAAAGCGTGGTAAATGATCCTAGCTTTGAGCGTGATCTTTTTGCCAAAGCAAAAGCACTTTTGGGCTTTCATCACGCTAGAACGCTTTGTGCTGATATGTGCGATGTAGTAGCCAGCGGCGGCGATCTAAAAAGCAAGGTAGAGGCAAAAATGAATACAAATGAAGACCCACGCATGAGCGAGTGTCTTGGAATTTTATACAATGAAGTTTGTGCTAGGCGCTTTAATACAGAGCCTTTGGATATCAAACAAGTCAAGTGGCAATGATAGAAATTTGGAGCTTCAAAAATAGCATAAAAGCTGGTGGAAACTGCCGCAGCGAGCAAAACGCCAGCCAAAATGCCGAGCTAAAAAGTGGGCAAGTCGCTAGCCAAAACGCAGAAAATTTTGAAGTGAATTTTTTAAAAGACATGAGCGGAATCGGACAAATTGATTTTTGCTCAAAAATCGCCGAGTTAGATGAGAGCGAGTATTTAAGCTCACTGCTTGGCGATTATGCGAAATTTAAGCTTGGTAATGTTAGCAAATACTTTGAAATCGAGGTTTTAAAAGAACATGCCGCCTTGCTAGCAAATGAGATTAAAGAGGGCAAATTAAAAGAGATTTTGCTAGGTTTAAATGACGGCTATATCGTCATCAAAAAGGCATTTTGAGTGAAAAAAATCGCACTTTTGGGTGTGGGCAATAGTCTGCGTGGCGATGATGGCGTAGGCGTGTTTGTAGCCAAAAGCTTTGAAAATGATTTAAAGGTGTTTTTAGGTGGCGATGCGCCTGAGAATACCTTTAATGAAATCCGCAGTTTCGCCCCAGATATTTTAATCGTAATTGATGCTATTAGCGTGTTTGATGGCTCTTTAAAAGAGCCTGAATTTTTAGATTTAAGCGATGAGATAAGCTACTTTTATAGCACCCACAATATCCCTGCGAATGTCTATATACGCTATTTGCGTGATTTTATCCCACAAGTTTTATTTTTAGGCATTGAAATCAGCATTGAAAATATTTTAGATTTTGCGCAAAATTTAAGCCCAGAGGCTAGGCAAAACGCCAAAATCGCAATAGAAAAAATCAAAAAATTCATAAATGAAACCAAAAAGTAAGCAAGTGAATTTTATAAAATTCGGCTCTAAATTTTACTAAGATTTTAAAAAATTCGGCTTATGAGTAAATTTCGCGCCACAAGCTGCTATTTTTTGGCTAGTTTTTCACACTCTCAAATGTAAAAATTTCGCTTTAATTTAATGCGCTAATTTAAGTATTCTGTGCGTATAAATTTTTCATTTATCAAAAAAGTCTTTGTGTTTTTGGGACGAGCTTTCTGGCTCGTTTATGAAGTATTCTTTGCTAAGCCCTAAAAGCTCTATTGCTGCGATGCTCTCAAGCTTTTTAGCTTTGTTTGGATAGTTTTTCCCTTAAGCTTGGCAGATTTCAAAAGAGCATTGATTGAGTAAAGCGTTTTAGCAAATCTTGGATTTCAGGCTTTTTTTAAAGTGAATTTTTTAAAGCAAATTTTGAGTTAAATCTTTGATTTTGCTCTTTGTAAATCCATTTTTTTAATTAAAAAAGAGCACAATTTTGCCATTATGTCAAAAATTTGATTTTAATTTTATAAAATTCACTTGCAACTCTCTTGGCAAAGCGAGTGAATTTTATGAATTTTATAAAATTCAGTTTAAAAAATATAGAATTTTTGAAAAAGTTTTTAGTTGCCGCGGCTTCCTGGTTTTATCGCCTTTGAGCCACTTTTACACAGCGGACACTCGCTAGGCGCAAACATATCAAAGCTA
>CALEHZ010000319.1 GCA_937875715.1 uncultured Campylobacter sp.
GAAAGGGCGATTGAAGATGGTTTAGAGCCATTTTTGCTAGCACAAGGATATATAGTCCGCACAGCAAAAGGACGCATTTTAAGCGCTGCTGGCTACGCACTTTGTGGGCTTAAATACGAAGAAAGCTTGTTTTAAAACTTTGAAATTTTAAATAGAATTTTATAAAATTCAAGTTTATGGTTTTATGATACTGCGGCAAATGAATTTTATAAAATTCATAAAATTCACTTTGGCGCAGTGTTAATGAGCAATAAAATTCAAATGAATTTTATAAAATTCACTTTTTATTTTGATTTATCGCATTTTTGTGAGCATCGTAAGTGCTGCTAAATTTATGCACGCCAGTTTTGTTATCACGCACGAAATATAAATAATCACTCTTTTTTGGAAAAATCGCAGCTTTAATTGCTGGCAGTGAAACCACGCATACAGCTTGTTCTGGCAGACCTGTGAATTTGTATGTATTGTAGCGAGTATTGTCTGTGGCGATGCGCTCTGGTGTGATACGCTCGTGGCTGTATTTGCCGTAGTTTAGCGCCCCATCCATTTGTAGTTTCATGCCCTTTTTAAGCCGGTTGTAAATCACAGATGATACAAGCGGCATTTCATCTTCATTTGCGGCTTCTTTTTGTATGATGCTAGCTACCAAAATATGTCGCTGCCACTCTTTTGGATTATATGTGCCAAAGATTTTTTTTGAGCGTTCTTCGTGGACTTTTTGTGATAAATTTACTAGATAAAAAATCAAATGTTCTTCTGTAATGCCAAGTGGAATTTTATAGGTTTCTGGCACCAAAAAACCCTCAGCAAATGGTGCTTTGGCGTTTAATTCGCTCATTAGCTTTGTAGCATTTAGATTTAGTTCCTTTGCAATGCTAGCAAAAAAATACTCGCTCGTCTCGCCAGGAATTAGCGTGATGTCGCGCATAGCAGCTTTTGCCTTAGTTAATTTATACAAAAAATCCATCTTACTAAGCTTGGTTTCATTTATTTGCACCCAGCCAGCCTGCGCTGAGCCAAAAAAGAGCAAAATCAATCTATCAAAACTATTTACATTAAACTTATGTGAAGCTAAATACGATATAATTTCGCCGCTTGAACCCTTTGGGATAAAGACAACTTTGCTGGTGCGAACGCTTTGTGCTAAAGATGCGCCCCAAGCGATAAAAAAAAGTAAGATAAAGTGTAAAATGAAAAAAATAATTTTTCTTCTTTTTGTCATGACTTTCCTATCTTTTATCCTTTTTTGATGAATGGAGTTAATATAAATAGCATAAATACGCAGTATTTTAGCTTAGAGAAACTCTACATTGCCTTAGATAAAGGGCTAATTTTACGCTTAAAAAGCTTACAAATCCATAAACAAGCACAAAATTCACAAAATTCAAACTCCACTGATGAGCTTATAAAATTCATTGAAAACGCTGATATTTTGGGCGCTTGGTTTAAAGAAATTAGCCTAGAAAAAATTTCTTTTGGTGATTTTAATCTAGCTTTGATTTTTGATGGAGAAAATTTCACGCTTGATACGAAGTATTTGGCACTAAATGCAGGCTTTGATGGGCGCAGAGCAAGGGTGAATTTTCTAGAATTAAAGGATTTAAAAGCTAATTTTGCTGGCGATATAGAAATTGATCTTAAAAGCGGTAATATCGATGCTAACGGCAGTTTTTCTAGCTTTGAGATAAATGGCGATCTTGTAGCTAGTATTAGGAAAAATGAGCTTGATTTGAAGCTAAAAAATGTAAATGCTAGTTCTATAAAAAATTTCATTGATAATTTATCAAAATTCGTCCCAATTGATGATGATATCAAGCTTTGGAGCTATGAGTATGTAAAAGCACAAAATTATCACATACAAGATTTTAAGGCAAAAATTGATTTAAAAAGCAATGAGATTAAGCTTTTAGAAGGCGTGGGAAATGCTAGCGATATAAAGGTGTTTTTTGGGCAAAATTTTGTAGATGTAAAAAGCACGGATTTAGAGCTAAAAGACGATATATTAAGCTTTAAACTAAATGAGCCAAATTATATGGGCAAGGATTTAAATGGCTCAGAGGTAAAAATAAATAATATAATCGGCGCAAACTCCAATGTAAGCATAAAACTTGCTTCAAATGAGCTTAGTATAGATGATGCACACGCTGTTTTATCACATTTTGGAGTGGATTTAAATGCTATTAAAAGCCAGGCAAAAACAAAAACAAAGCTTGACATTATTGTGGGTTTAAATCCTCTTAAAATCGATGTAAATGGCAATTTTACTATCAAGGATAAAAACGATATCAGCCTAGCTGGCAGCAAGTTTTTTACAAAAAATTTAGAACTTGATTTAAACGGCACAAAAATTACTTTTAAAAACTCAAATCTTGCTTCAAATTTTATGGATATTGATTTTAGCGGAAAGCTTGATTTTAAGGCAGGTTTAGGCGAGTTTGATAGCAATATTAAAAAGCTTGATTTTAACTCAATTTTAAAAGTAGAAAATTTAAAAAGCAAAATTAGCCTTGATATGAATAAAAACTTTGAAATAAGCGTGCCAGAACTAGCTTTTGTGGGCAATTTTGCCAGCGATCAAAACGGCTTAAAACACCTTCAAATAGCTGATTTAAAGGCGCTTTTGCCGTATTCTAGCTTTTTGAGCAATGATGTAAATGCAAGCAGCGGTAAAATCAGTGCTAAAACTAAGGATTTTGAAAACTTTGAAGCAGATATAAAGGCTAATTTTAATTTGGGGCTAAAAAATCATAAACAAGAGCCATATAATAGCGATGAATTCATATTTAAAGGCAAAACTGATCACTTTAAAATAAGCTCAAAAAGCACACATTTATCAGCACAAAATAGCGCCCAAACTGGCATAGAAGTAACGCTAAATGATCTTTTTATTCCGCTTAGCTCAAAAGATAAAGATCTTAATAGTGACACAAAAATTACTTTTATAGGCAAAAACTCAGGCATTCATCTGCTAGATTTTAACCGCACTTTTGGCTTTAGCAACTTTAAAGCCGTGATGTCAAAAAACCTTGATTTTAACGCACATTATGGCGATTCAATCAATATTACGATTCACAAAAGTCAAAATGAAGTAAGCGTAAGAGCGCAAAATATTTCTGAGCGTTTTATAAATGATATTTTAGGGCTTAATGCTTTTAGTGGTGGTAAGTTTGCGCTAAAGCTAGATGGCAAGGATTTTAGCTCATTTAGTGCCCATGTGGATGCTAATAACACCTTTTTAACGCAGTTTAAAGCCCAGCAAAATCTAATCAATTTTTTTGATAGCGTGCCAAGCTTGATTAGCTTTAAAGTGCCTGATTTTAGCGCAAAAGGCTTTGAGACAAAAAACGCAAGAATGAAGCTAAACAGACAAAAGCAGACATTAAATATCGAAGGGCTGTGGCTAAATGGTCCAAGTGCTGATATATTCGGTCAAGGCAATATAAATTTAGATGATAAAAACATCGATATGAAACTTCAAATCTCTACGCTAAAATCGGCTAGTTCGCTGATTTCAAAGGTGCCAATTGTCAATCAAATTGTTTTAGGCGATGATAGAAAAATCTCTACAGTGGTGAATATTTCTGGCACTTTAAATGATCCAAAATACAAAACAAGCGTGGTGACAGATATTTTGAGCACACCTTTTAATTTGATTAAAAACACGCTAACTTTGCCGCTTAATTTGTTTAATTAGCCTGAATTTTATAAAATTCAGGCTTGAATTTTTTGAATTTTCTGAAATTA
>CALEHZ010000320.1 GCA_937875715.1 uncultured Campylobacter sp.
ATTGCAAAAGATAATTTTGAAAGCAATGGAAAATATCCTATTATTTCGCAAGAAAGTAACGAATTGATAAGTGGATATACAAACTTAGAAAATCCTATAAATGACAATTTACCTTTAATCGTTTTCGGCGACCACACTTGCGTATTTAAATATATAGATTTTTCATTTTTTAGGGGAGCAGATGGAACACAAATTTTAAAATTTAATGATGAATTTAATATGAAATTTGCTTATTATGTTTTGAAAAATTTAAAAATTACAAATCAAGATAAATACGAAAGACATTATAAATATCTAAAAGAAATGTTTGTTTCAAAGCCACCACTTGATGCCCAAGAAAAAATCGTCCAAGCAATAGAAAACTGCGAAAACAAAATTAAAAAACTAGAAAATTCAGCTAGTGATTTAAACACAAAAATAAAAGAAGTTTTACATAAACATTTGTTTTAATAAAATCTAGTCGGCATAAGCCGACTAGCAAGGATGACGATCTCTAACGGATCAAGTTGATGTGGAACGCATTCACTTCATAAAGAAAGATGCAAAAATGGGAATATCCTTGAACCCAAGCGCAAATTATAGCATATTTTTCTATTATTTTATAAAATTCAAAACTAAAAATACCCCCGCAACCCCCAAAAACGCTGAATTTTCTGACTCATTCACTGCGGCGATTTTAAATTTTCAGAAAATTCAGAAAATTCAGACCCAGTGGGCCCAGAAGCAAAAAATTCAGAAAATTCAAAAGATTGCTTCGCTACGCTCGCAATGACTGAAAATTCAAAAAATTCAAACCCCTAGCCGCTCATTTGCCATTTGGGCGATGTCTTCTTCCATTTCATAAAAATTAAAAGTTGAGCCGTGCTGAACGCTGCCCTCAAGTATATCTCCAGCTTGGCGGTTTTTGTAATCAATATTTGCCACTTCAAAGCCATCTAAAGTGCCGCAAAAATCAAGCAAACGCTGTGGAATAGAACTCATTTTTGTAAATAAAAAGCACCAGCCCTCGCCGCCATTTCGCCCTACTCTGCCACGCAGCTGATGAAGGCTAGCAAGCCCAAGTCTCTCAGCACCCACGACCACAATCGTGCTAAGGCGTGGCAGCGAAATGCCAACTTCAATAATCGTAGTTGAGAGCAAAATATCGCCGCCCATGGCAAAATCAGAGACAATTTTGTCCTTGTCCTTGTCTTTGCCATGCGTGATGAAAACGCGCTCAAATCGCTGCTGCCAAAAGCTAGCCGCACTCTCTAAACTCGTGTATTTGCTAACCTCGCTGTCATTTACCAAAGGATAGACAATGATGGTCTGCTTGCCCTTTTGGATCTGCTCTTTTATATGCGACAAAAGTGCGGTAAAATCAGCGTTTTTAATGACTTGAGTGTGAATATTTTTGCTAAAAGGCATTTGCTTTAAAAATGAGTAATTTACAAAATTTGAGTTAATTAGCGCCAAAGTGCGTGGAATCGGTGTCGCGCTAAACTGAATGATATGTGCCCTACTCTCATCATTTGCGCTTAATTTTTCTATTTTATGGCGCTGTGCTGAGCCAAAGCGATGCTGCTCGTCAATCATCACTATAGCAGCATTTGGCAGCTCTTTATAAAGCAAAACATGAGTGCCAATAATTAGCGTAGCCTCATCAAAAAGCACCTTAAAATCGCTCTTTTTATCATTGCTTTGAACCAAAAGTATTTTTGAATTTTCTGGCAGCAGCCTTTTTGCCTCAGCAAAAAGCTGGGCAGCCAAAATGCTAGTTGGCGCCATGATAATGCTTTTTTTAGGCGCAGCAAGCATGCTAGCAGCAAACATCACAAGGCTTTTGCCGCTGCCCACATCGCCCATCACCACACGGCGCTTGGCAATATCGCTTTTTAGATCTTCTGCGATATCATTTATAGCATTTATTTGATCATTTGTAGGCACAAAAGGCAGCGATTTTAGCCACGCACTTATGTCATTTGGCACTAGCGGCTGGGCGGCAAAAAAAGTCTTTTTGCTATTTAATTTTTTGGTGTAATTATAAATCTCTAAAAACTTTAAAATCTCAAGCAAAGCGGCGTTATTTTGGATATTTGCTAGAAGTTCCATTGCGTTTTTGTCATTTTTATTTATATCCAAAATTGCTTTTATTTCAGCTTCATTTAAGCCTTGTTCTTTTAGATTTTCTTCGTTTATGTATTTTTCTTTTAAAGCGATGATTTTATCATCTTTTAAATCCAGCTTAAAATGAGCTGAAATTCCGCTTAATTCTTTGATAATTTTTGGATTTTGAAGGTTATATGAATCGCCATAAATCGTGAGTTTGCCGTGTAAAATCAGCTCTTTTCCAGGCTTAAAAGCACCATAATGCCACGGCCTAGCGTTAAAAATACTGATTTTTATAGCTGCGTCCCACTGCGGCGCAAAGGCCTCGATTTGCAGCGTCCTAGCACCAGTTCGCATGCCCTGCGTGATCACGCTTATATTACACATCTGCCCTACTTTTGGCTCATCGCTATTTGAATAATCATCATAAGCCTTGGGCAAAAGCAAGGCTAAATCAAGCAGGCTCGTAACGCCGATTTCATACAAAATCGCAGCATCTTGTG
>CALEHZ010000321.1 GCA_937875715.1 uncultured Campylobacter sp.
AAAATTCGCCGCAGTGTCACTGAGCCAAAAAATTCAAAGTGAATTTTATAAAATTACATATAATTTAAAAGGCTGATATTGCTGATTTTTGATGTGGCTTGAAGCATCGCTTGATATGCTAAAAGCCGCTCTTGAAACTTCATCATGATCTCGCCATAATCAGCATCAATAACTTCGCTTTTTAGCGTTTGGACATTTAGTGAAAGCGTGGTCGTGCGCTCAAAAGTATCGCTGATATGGCGTGAGTTTGTACCAGCGATGGCGTGTTCTTTATTGACATGATCCATGATGTGATCTAAACGTTCGATTGCACCTTGTATGCCTGAAGTGCGGTGATTGTTGCCAACTGGATTGCCAAAATAGCTGCCATCATATACAGCTTGTATCATATCGTCTAAATCAGCAAAAAAGTCAATACTAGGCCTATCGATCATAATAGCATCATTTTTGCTAAAGCTTAAAACGCCGCCACTTTGCGCCATATCTGTGCCTACATCTTGCGGATAATCTTTGCCTTTATGATCTTGATACATTGCTATTTCGATATTTGAAACAGATGTGGTTTTATCAGTCATGCTCACACGGCCTCTATGATCCATTGTAGTCTCAATAGAGCCGTTAGCTATGGTTAGAGTATCATTGAATTTTTTAAAAGCTGCGTTTAGCTCAGCTGGCGTAGCAGTGCCATCAATTTTTTCGTTAATTCCTTCCATCGCATCAAGGTTACCATTTGCTAAAATAGTAAGCATATCATTGATTTCTTTAAAGCTTAAATCATCAGTTTCTACCATATAGGCTTGATCGCCTCTTTGCTTTGTAGGGTCAGCTGGATTTACTGTTTCATCCCAAATGGTTTTATAAAAATTGCCAGTATATTTTGTGGCGCCAGCAGCGTCTGTGATTTTAATTGTAGGATAAAACTTTTGATCAGGTGCTGTACCTGTGGTAGTGCCATTAAAATCAATCGTAGCCTTTAATTTATTTCCACGTCTATCAACCACATCTAGTATTAGATCATCAGCATCTTTTAGGCTAGTTACTGCGCCACCATGCGCCCCTACAGCATTTGCTAGACCTGTTGAGAGTGCTGCTACTTGGCTTAAGCGAGTGATATCTGTAGCAAAGCTATTGTCGCTACGAACGATTTGACTAGCATTTGCTTGAATTATATTACCATTTTTTTCAAAGCGAACTTGGTCATAATCAGCATCTGTGATTTTTGCGCCATTTTCATCTGTATATTGTGGCGAGCTTATAAAGCTTGTAAGATGCGCTAGATTATTGCTTACTACATAATCGACTGCTGCTTGGCTTTGTAAGCCAGCTATTTCAGTAGCACTAAGCAAGTGATCGGGGTCCCCTGCAGCTTTTGCGGCTTCTTGCTCATCTGTGCCTTTCATCTCAGTTAGCCCAAATAGCGAAAAGCTCATTATTTCATTGCCTTTTTGCAAATTTGTCATTTGTATTTGTGAGTTTTTATTTAAAGTTACTTCTACAACTTGATTTGTAGTCGTATTTCCCATAGCCTGACCCATTTGTTCCATAAAATCATTTATAGTAGCATCGGCACTAAGCTCGAATTTTACAGAAAAGCTCTCACCATTTGGTCTTTGCCCTTGCATAAAAAACACAGTCGGCGGCAAATTTTTTATATCAGTTGGATCAAAATCGCTTATATAATCCATTTTGCCTTCTTGGTTTTTCGCTGCAGTTTGATAGTCTGTGCCAATTAGCTTATAAATATTATCAGTTTGTTTTATCCACACCTCAGAAGTGCTTTGCGCATTTAGCTCCTCATGCTTATTTACTAGCGTGATATTCGTGCTGATTTGCTTTTTATAGTCGTTATCACGACCTAAAAAAAGCTCCTCGCCGTCGATATTATAAGGAATAGTGCCGCTGCCGCCTGCTACAACCTCGATATTTTTGTCATTTCCGTGATATTTGCCATCGCTACTAATAGGCCTTGTATCGATCGCTGTG
>CALEHZ010000322.1 GCA_937875715.1 uncultured Campylobacter sp.
TTTAGAGCATATTTATAAAATCGCAAAAGCTCTAAATATCGATATAAAAGAGTTTTTTAGCTAAATTACAAAGGCAAGTTTTGCCAAAAGCACGATTATAGCACCAAAAACAAGGGCGATTTTGTGTAAATATTTTGCGTAAAAAACCTTCTTTTTTAGCACAAAAAAGCTAAAAAGAGAAGCAAACGCCAAAGAAAATGTAATAAGCGCTAAAATCATTTTGATTGTAAGCAGGGTTTGTAAATTTGAGCCAAAAAAGGCTTCGAAGCCTTGAGAGAATTTCACATAGCGAGTGATCATCCCAAAGCCTGTGATAATGAGCGCCAATTGACAAGCTGGCATTATTTTTGTGGCGCGTGGGCTAACTACACTCCAAGTTTTATTAGCCCATTCATCGCCAAGGCGCTTTCTTACAAGCCCCAAAAGAACGACATCACAAAATATATAACCTAAAAATATAATCGCACAAAAAATGTGGATTATAAGTAAAATCGGATAAACATTTTCCATTTTTTCTCCTTTATTAAATTTTTTACACATACTTGCTGAATTTTTTAAAAAATTCAATTTGACTGCACTTAATGAGAGTGAATTTTATAAAATATAGGGGTTTTAAAAAATTCAAACTAAATTTTATAAAATTCAAAACGCAATTTTAAAAAATTCAAAGCTGAATTTTTTATAAAATTCAAAACGCAATTTTAAAAAATTCAAAGCTGAATTTTTTAAAAAATTCTTTTTTCACAGCTTAAAACTAGCTTATGAGCTTTTTCTCTAAAAATATATTTCCACTCATCAGTTAGGTAGCAAACGCTGTTATTATCGCTATTTTTAGCATTTTTAAGCTTTTTTAAAAGCTTTGGAACTTCTTTTAAAATCAGCTCTTTAATGCTCATATTCATGCCATGCTCTAGATTTTTGATGAGCTTGCCATCAATTTTGCTTTCATCATCAATCACATTTAAAGTCGCATCAAAGCCAAGATTTTTTAGATTTTTGTAAAATTCAATCTTTTTTTCGCATCTTGCTAGTTTGTCGTGCGTGCTGTGATAGCCGATATAAATCGTGCGTGGCTCTTGTATTTTTAGCTGCTCTAAATTATTAAAATTTCGTATTTGGTGGCGAGATGGAGAGAAAAAATACGGCGAACTTTTTTGCGAAGTCCATTTGGTGGTGTTAGAAATGTTCATATCGATATTTGGAGTGAGTACTTTTACCCTTGTATATTCGGTATAATCAATCTCTTTGCCATATCCAATCATTCTAAAAGCACCATCGCTTAGCATCACATCAGCATCTAGATTCCAGCTTGAGTTATCCACCACAGCCTCTACGCACCACGGAGCGATTTTAGCAGCGATATTTGCCACATATCCGCCATGACTTGAGCCCACTAAAATCGCTGGAATGTAGCTAAGTTTGCTTTTAAAAGGCAATTTTTTTCGCACAAACAAAAGCGCATTTATAATGTCAGTAGCGCTCATAATTCCCATATTTTGATACTCGCCACGTGCTGGTTTAAATGTCACATGAATCGGTGCTTTATAATTTTGGCTGAGCTGATTGTGCTCTTTTAAAAAGCCTACAAAATAATCAAGCTGCGATATAATATGCTTCAAATAATCTTCGTTTTGAACCTTTTCATCAAAATCCACAGACAGCTTAAAACCAATTTCTTTGCTCACTGCTTTAAAAATCAGCTTATCAATCTCATCTAGGCTATATACGGCGCCAAATTCTGGATTTATTCCAATGCAGTGATAATCCACGCAAAGCACAGCTACATCAAGCTTACTTGCGATAGTTGTAGCTAAATGATCTTTATAGCTAGAGCTAGCATCAGCGCCGATTCCAGCAACCACGCAGACAATAGCCTTGATATCTTTGCTATCATCAAAGCTTAATTTAAACTTAAGCTTTGAACTTCGCTTAATGTCAGGCTCCACATCATCACAGCTTTTTATCTCATAATCATTTGTAAGCACCATTTTTTCATCCTTTTACAAAAGTTCTTGGTGTTTTTAAAAAATTCACTTTTAAAAAATTCAGCTTGAATTTTTTAAAATCTGCTTTGCAGCAGTGTTAGTAGCAGTATTTACAGCACTGAGCTAAAAAATTCATTAAAAAATTCTAAAAAATTCACTCAAATTTTATAAAGTTTTTAAAACCACAACAGCTACGGCAAATTCGCCATCGTGAGTAATGCTAAGGCTTGAATTTTTTATTTTGAATTTTTTACAAACTTTTTTAGAAAATTTAAGCTTCGGTCTGCCATTTTTTGACTTAGAAAGCTTGATATCTTTAAAGCCACACAAGGCGCAAATGCCGCAACCTAGCGCTTTGCTAGCAGCTTCTTTTGCCGCCCAAAATCCAGCTATGCTTTGTGTGCGAGCGGCGCAAAGCTCTCTTTCTTTTTTGCTTAAGAATTTTTTTAAAAAGCCATCGCCAGATCTATTCACAGACTTGGCGATTCGCTCTATTTTTACGATATCAACGCCGATTTTCATTGCTGATTTTATTGAACTATAAAGTCGGTGAAAAACACATTTTTGATATAGCCATCACGCAAGGTTTCGTTGATTTTTGTGACTATTTCATCTTTTAAGCGCTCTTTACCCTTTGCGGTGCTGATATCTTCGTAGGTTTTTGAGGTTAAAACCCTGATGATAATATCTCTTAAAAGTGGCTTTTTTTGATCTATTTCAGGCGTTAAAGTCTCAGCGCTAAGCTCGATATTTAGGCTCATTTTTAGGTAGCGTGAGCCAGTTTCACTAAGCAAATTGACCAAAAACTGATCCAAAGGATACATAGGTCCAACATTGAAAAAATCCTGTGAACGCTCTTTTGGTGCTAGTTGGGCTGGAGTTTTTGCACCGCCTTGTTGTTGGGCTGCGACTTGTGCTGTGGCTACATCTGCGCCTTGTTCTTCATCGCCGCCGCTAGCTAGCAAAAATATCACAAGTCCGCCAGCTATCAAAATCACCACTAAAAGCACGGCTACAATGATTAAAACCAGACTTTTGCCACCCTTTTTTTCCTGCTTTTCTTCTTTTTCTTCTGCCATTTTTCAATCCTTTTATTAAAATTTGAACTATCTAAAACGTTGCTTATTTAATATTTTTAAATATCTCTACGCTATCTAGCTGTTCCCACGGATAGCTTGGAACGCCCACTTGTCCGTGAGCTGCTACATAAGCGTAGAGAAAAGTGTCCCCACTAGGTCTATCAAGTGCGAATTTTTCAGTTATCCAGCGAGGTGTTAGCGGGAAGTTTGCATATACAAACTCGCTTAGTCTATCATCGCCGATGCCTTTTAGATTTGTGCCCATACAATCCACACTTACACTTGTTGGTTTTGCTACGCCGATTGCGTAGCTTAGCTGAACTACGCATTTTTTAGCAAGACCTGCTGCTACGATATTTTTAGCTAAATAACGAGCTGCGTAAAGTCCGCTTCTATCAACCTTTGTGTAGTCTTTTGAGCTTTGTGCGCCACCACCTATTGGCGAATATCCACCAAAGCTATCTACAATTAGCTTTCTGCCGGTTAGTCCGCTATCATGAAGTGAGCTGTGATTTACATAGCGACCAGTTGGATTTATGTAAATGATAGTATCGTGTGGATGATATAACTCATCAGGCAAGCCTGCTGTGTCAATTAGCTCTTTTACCTTTGAGCGAACATCTGCTATACTCATACTCTCCACGCTTGGCACAGATACTACTATGGTGTGAATTTTCTTTGGTTCGCAGTTTTCAAAGCCGTCTTTATCGCCATAATCAATCGTAACTTGTGTTTTGATATCCACGCCAAACTCATCAGGATGAGCTTTTGCGTATTCATATACTTTGTTACAAAGCATTCTAGCATAGGTAATCGCTGCTGGCATGTAGTTTTCACACTCACAGCTAGCAAAACCAAACATTATACCTTGGTCGCCTGCGCCTATTTCGCCGTTTTCAAGATCTACGCCTTGATTGATATCAGGGCTTTGTTCGTTTAAGAAAATATCAACTTCAATATCTTGAGGATGCAAGCACTGCGCACGGCTAAAATGAGGATTGTCAAAATATCCAATTTCTTTAAGCGTGTTTTTGACGATATCGCGGTAATCTTGGTGAGTTAAATCCACATCAGCCTTTACCTCGCCGCCTACTACAATGTGCTTGCCGGCTACAAAAACTTCACTTGCTACGCGTGCATTTCTATCTTGCGCTAAAACCTTATCAACTATGCTGTCAGCGATGATATCAGCGCATTTATCAGGATGACCTGGACTTACAACTTCGCTTGTAAATAAATACATTTTTTTTGCCTTTTTTTAAAAAATAAATTTGCTATTTTAGCTAAAAAAAATTAAAAAAAATTTTAAATTTATAAAATTTACTATCAGGCAGTGAATTTTATAAAATTCACTTTTTATAAAATTCAAAACTGCCGCAGTGTTAATGAGCCATAAAATTCACTTTTTTATAAAATTCACTCTCATTTACTTTCTGTTAGGTGGGCGGTAAAATTACGCTTCTTTTAGATTTTACAAAAAAGGCGTAAAATGGATGTAAATGAAATCGCAAAAATCGGTAAAGTGGAGCCGACCCTTGAAAATTTAGAAATTTTAGAAAAATACAAAAATTACATAATTCCTTGGGTTTCTAGCGATGAGTTTAAAGAAAACTGGGCAAACAAAACATTTGCGCCGCTAATTGATCCAAATAAAATGGACTACGAAGGCAGCGTGCCAAAGCATGCTTGGCTGCTAAATCTACCGCTGCCAAAATACTATGAATTCGTAGTTTTTGGCTCTCATGCTTGTGGGCTGCATGCGGCAATTCCTGCCTTTTTATCACTTTGTGGGGCAAAGTATAGGGTTATGGCATGCAGATCAGATTCTTTGGCAAACAAGCTTACAAACAAGCAAAATTATCTTAGAATGTATAAAGAGCTTTGTGCTCTAAATTCGGTAAAATCTAGCTTTGAAGGCACAATATATTTACAAGTAAGCGATTTGATTATAGATGAAGATGCTAAAAATCCACTCTTTAATCGATGCTAGCAAGGCTTTAAATGTGGTGCGAGATCCTATTAGCGTGCTAAAAGCTGTGGTTTGCTGCCCACATAGAATAATGGATGCTTTTGTGGGCGAACAATGCTTTTTTACTATGCGTGAAATTGCGCAGCATTTTGGGCTTAATGAGCCAAAAGAAGAGCAAAAAGAGCTTTTTAGCAAAAGAGTGAGTGATTTAAAATATTTTACGCCTATAAATATTTATGCAAATGATGAAATAGCTTTGTTTGATGAAGAAAATAAAAAAGAAATTGATATAAATGTTTTAAAAAATTCAATCACGCTAGTTCTCACAGATAGGTTAAAATGACAGATTTTTGGCAGGATTTGAGTGAATTTTTTGAGATTGATAGTGCTTTTAGTGTATATTTAAAAGACCAAAATGACGCAATCAAGCTTTTTAAAGGCAATTTACTTAGAAAACTTAAAATTTACTTAAAAGCACTTAGCCAAGCTATATTAGAACAAGTAAAAATTGAAAATGCCAAAAAATTCAGCGAAAATGATGTTTTAAACTACTTTAAAACGCACAAAAAGCAAAGGCAATTTATGAAATGGATTATGACTCAGCACCTTAGCGTTTTAAAGGCACACAAGCCAGATATTGTAGCTAGTTTTACGCATTTGGCTAGTTTTGATGAGCTTTGTAAAGACGATGAGCCGCTTGATTTGAGTGCTGATTTGGGCGCAAAAATTTCTGTGACAAACTACTAATTTTGTGAATCTTATAAAATTCACAAAATTAGATTGGCTAATTAACACTGCGTGAAGTCAATTTATAAAATTCAATTTAAGAAAATATTGGGTTTTAATTTATGTATATTACAGTATAATTTAAGTTATAATTAATTATTATAAGTGCTGTTAAATTAATTATTCTAGTATTTACCCTCTAATTATTATGGAAAATTAATCGAATTAATTTATTAGCTATTAAATTATCTCTAATTACCAAAGCTCAAAGGAGGCTTAATATGGGAAAAGGAGAAGAATTAACTACAACTAAATATCTTATTCATGCAGAAATTAATGCAAATGGTATTGTGGAAAAGCCAGATGTTGTAGGTGCAGTATTCGGTCAAACTGAAGGACTTTTAAGTAATGATTTAGACTTGAGAGAACTACAAAGAACTGGTAGAATTGGTAGAATTCAAGTAATCATTCATTCTAATAGTGGACGTGCAAAAGGTGAAATTGTAATTCCTTCTAGTTTAGATAGAATTGAAACTGCTATCTTAGCAGCATCACTTGAAACAATTAATCGTGTAGGGCCTTGTGAAGCATCTATTCATGTTCTTAAAGTAGAAGATGTACGTGCAGTTAAACGTAAACAAGTTGTTAATAGAGCAAAAGAAATTTACATGGGTATGATGGAAAGTGTAAGTCCTGAAAGTATGAAAATGATTGAAGAAATCAGAGAATCTATGAGAATTCAAGAAATATCTGAGTTTGGAGAAGGAAGACATCCTGCAGGACCTAATGTACACACCTCTGATGCAATTATTGTTGTTGAAGGAAGAAACGATGTTCTTAATTTATTAAAATATGGTATTAAAAATACCGTTGCTGTTGAAGGAGTTAATATTCCTAGAGAAGTTGCTGAGTTAACTAAAAAGAGAACTGTAACTGCTTTTGTTGATGGTGATCGTGGTGGAGAGTTAATCTTAAAAGAACTTTTACAAGTTGGGGATGTTGATTATGTTACAAGAGCTCCAAGAGGTAAAGAAGTAGAAGATCTTGAAAAAGAAGAAGTTATTATAGCTTTAAGGGATAAAGCTCCATTAGAACAAGTTATTAATAATCTTGATTTTAATTTAGATACTCAAGCAAAACCAAAAAATAAAAGTAGAAAAGATAGAAAATCAAGATATAATAAGAATGATAAATACAGTGACTTCAAAAAAGATAGATTAGATCATAGAGGTAGGCATGATAAATCTGACCGTAGAGGAAGAAATGGTAGGGAGGATTATAGAAGCCGAAATGATAAAGAAAGCAGATATAATGAAGAGAAAAAAATTCAAAAAAGTAGAATTAGACTCTTAAAAAACATGCTTAAAGATTTAGAAGGAACTGGGAATAGTGAAATATTAGATGATTCTTTAAACTTAATTAAAGAAACTGAAGTTGAAAATCTTTATGATGAATTAAAACAAAATAATTCTGAAGCAGAAGTAGTTATCTTTGATGGTGTTATTAGTCAAAGATTAGTTGATATTGCATATTCTAAAGGAATTAAAACTTTGGTTGCATTTAAATCAAGTAGAGTAATTAAAAAACCAGATAATCTTAGATTAGTTACTTTAAATTAGTTTTTTAAGCATAAGTTAATTTTTAAATTCATGGCAGTTTTCGCTGTCATATTTATTTTTTATTTTTTAGGTAATTTCTTTTCTTTTTTTTATTTTTGATATTTTTTCATTGACCTAATTGTTTTTAGTTCAGTATTTTTAAGTTATTGGTTCTATTTTATTTTACTATTTATAAGCTATTGCTATAATATATCTAATAACTTATTTTTTATATATAAATCTACCGTAAAATTTATATATTATAACGTAGTTAATAATATATTGTACTATTATCTAATTTTAATTACTTTTTGTGTGTTTTTATGAAAGTTTTAGGGAATATTTTACATCTTGCGAATTCAAATAAACTAATTGTAAAAACAAATAAAACTCCACCTGCTGGTGCTTTTGTTTTTACTAATGATAAAAATAAAATTGGTAGAGTTAGTGGTGTTTTTGGACCAGTAAAAAGTCCCTATGTGTCTGTAAATATTTATAAATCCATTAATAAAAGAGATCTTGAAAATAGATGTGGTGAAAAATTATTTGTTTCTACTAAAAAAGAAACTAAGCAATTTAAAAAATCTAAATCTTCTAATAATCCTAAGAAATCTAGAAATCAAAATAAATCTAAAGGAAATAGAAGAAGAAAAAATAAGTCTTCTAATAGGAATATGAAAAATAAGTCTTCTAATAAGAAGAACAATATAAAAAAATAAATGGAGATGGTAACACGGTAAAAAAATCCCAAAATGAGGTTAATGAATCTCAAAATAATATCTCTGGAAAAGAAATTATGCAACACGATGTTTCTGCTACTGAAAAACAAACAAAATGTCCGGAATGTGGATCTGAAGAATTGATTGGTGATTATGAAAGAGCAGAAGTTGTTTGTGCTAATTGTGGTTTAGTTATTGATGAAAATCTTGTAGATATGGGTCCAGAATGGAGAGCATTTGATCATGAGCAAAGAGATAAACGTACAAGAGTAGGAGCTCCAATTACTTATACTATTCATGATAAAGGTTTAAGTACTATGATTGATTGGAGGAATAAAGATATTTATGGGAGAGATATTCCTGCAAGAAATAGGGCTCAATGGTATCGTTTAAGAAAATGGCAAAGAAAAATTAGAATTTCTGGTGCAACTGAAAGAAATTTAGCATTTGCATTAAGTGAATTAGATAGGGATTCTTCAAGATTAGGTCTTCCAAGAAGTGTAAGGGAAGCTGCTTCTGTTATTTATAGAAGTGCTGTAGAAAACAAACTTATCCGTGGTAGAAGTATTGAAGGAGTCGTTGCTGCTTCATTATATGCTGCATGTAGACAATGTAAAGTACCTCGTACTTTAGATGAAATTGCAGAAGTTTCAAGAGTAACTAAAAAAGAAGTTGGAAGAACTTACAGATTTTTAACTAGAGAATTAAATATTAAATTACCTCCTACTTCTCCTGTAGATTATGTTCCAAGATTTGCAAGTGAATTGGGTTTATCTGGTGAAGTTCAATCTAAATCTATTGAGATTATCGAAAAAGCAATGGAAAAAGGTTTAACTTCTGGTAGAGGTCCAACTGGTGTAGCTGCTGCTGCATTATACATTGCATCTGTGCTTTTAGGTGAACGTAAAACACAAAGAGATGTTGCAGAAATAGCTGGTGTAACTGAAGTTACTATCAGAAACAGATATAAAGAATTAACTGAACAACTCGAAATGGGAGTTACATTATAAATTAATTAATGTCTAATTTTAGGTTAAATAATTTAACAATTATTTTTTACATCTATAATTAGTTTTTTATTATTTTTTTATAAATATCTTTATCTTTTAAATTTTTGAATATCTTTAATTTTAGTTTTTTTTATTTAAATTTGTCTTATTTTGAATCTAATTTTTAGCATATTTTTGAATACTTTCTTCTATATCTTCTAAAATAGCTTTATTATCATATTGTTTGTAATTTTTAAGATTTTCTTTGTATACATCTAATTTTTTAAGAAATTCTTTAATATTTTTTCCATTTAAGCTTTTATGCATTTCACCGTATCCTAATTTATCAACATAGAAACCATTTAGTATTTGTTCAAAGTTTTTCTTAGCTGGTGTTGAGTAAACTGGTTTTTTGAGATAAATAGCTTCACTAATCATAGTAAAACCACCATTTACAATAATAGCTTTTGCAGTTCTCATATCTTCATATATTTGGTCTTCATTGAATTTCCTATAAGTTAAGTTTTTGTCTTTTATATCTTTATTAAACCCATAAAGAATGAATTCTTCATTTATCTCTTTTAATTCTTCCATAAGATTGATACTAGTTTTGCTTGTTTGATAAACTAAAATATGTTTTCCTTCTTCTGATTTTAAATTTAATATTTCTTTTCTAAGAACTGGCGGATAAATTGCACTTTTTTGTGGATGTTTCAAGGGAGGGTAAAAAAAACTTGTCATAATATATCTTTCTGGTCTTAATATATATGCTCTTGCTACTGCTTTTGCAGTTACCATATCAATTCTATGATGTTCAGGATATTCATATTCAGTTTCTGCAAGCATATGTATATTATCCACACTTATTAGGGGGATTTTTAATATATTACTTACCATACTAGAATAATTTTCAAAATCAGAAATTATTATGTTTGGGTTCAATTCTTTAGCTTTTTTATATAAAACATTATATCCTTCCTTTAGATTTGTTGGATTAGTTTTTAATGCTTTAAAGAATGTTTTTTTAGTTCGTACAGTATTATTTTCATAAACTGTATTAAATCCACCTATTTCAAAGACATTTTCAAATTTTGAGTTTAAATATTCATAAGCTCTATCACTTGAAAAGATATAAACGTCGTGTTTTTTGGTAAGTTCTTCAAGGATAACACCACTTCTTATGGCATGTCCCATTCCTTCTCCACAAACTGAATAAAATACTTTTTTTCTTCTTGAATCTATTAAATTTTCTTCTTTTTGGATTTTATTATTTTCTTTATCTATTTTGATTTTATTATTTTCTTTTTGGATTTTGTTATTTGTTTCTGATAGTGTTGATATTTTTAGTTTTTTATTATCATTATGGCCAAAATTATAATTTAAATCCTTAGCAGAGGTTCGTTTTCCTCTAAAATCATTGTATGTACTTTTTCCATATTGTTTTAAGAGAGTATATAATCCTTCTTCTTCAAGTCTTCTAGTTGATACTCCGATTTTTGCAGTTCTAAGTACTTTAAATTTTTCTATATTTGCTAATCTTTCTATATAATCAGTATCTTCACCAAAATCTAAATTCTCATTAAATCCATTGCATAGTTCATGTAATGATTTTTTAGCTATTATTCCATAGCAACCTGCACCATGAGGTTTGATATTTTCAACAGAAATCATAAACCAATTTGCTAAGTTATGAAGAAAAATATCTCTTGTTTTCTCAGAAAGAGGTGTCATTTGTGTAATACCAATTCCTAAATTTTTTTCTTCAAATTCTCTAACAACTTTTTTAATATAATTTGGTGTAAGCTCTAAATCAGAATCTAAAAATAAAAGTAATTCTCCTTTTGCTATTTTTGCACCATTATTTCTTCCAATTCCTGGTAGGCCTCCTTCAACTAATTTTGCACCATATTTAATAGCTATTTCTTTTGTATTATCTGTTGAATTTGCATCAGCTACAATAACTTCATAATCTGTAAAATCTTGTTTTTTAATACTTTCAAGTAGTTTTGGCAAGTATTCCTCTTCGTTGTAAGTTGGTATGATAATACTTATTTTCATAGAATTTCCTCGATTTCTATTATTTTATATTTTAATTTATTTTTAAGTTTTTAGCTATTATTTTATTATATCCCTATTTAATTTATTATTTTTTAGCATTAGTTATTTTTTATTTTATTTTATTTTATTAAAGTGGGGTATGTTTGTTAATATATGAATATATGTTCCATGTTAACGAATAACTATCACATTTTCCACTTAGTTTTTGACCTAAATTATTTAATAATTCCATTTCATTATATTCGTTTGAAATGTAAACTACTGTTTTATTTTCTCCATATTTTATATTTAATACATTATAATGACTTAAATCAATATTTTCTTTAAGGTTGTATATATCAAGTTCATAACATTCATCATTTGCACCATAAATAGCTATTGAAAATCTTAAAATTATTATAAAGATTAATATTAAGTGAGGACTCCAAATTTTCCAAAATTTTTTAGATTTTTCATTAATTTTGAAGTTTTGTTTTATATTTTTAATATTAAAAATTAGATATTTCTTAAATTTAGTACTTTTTAAGCTTAATTTTTTAAATAAAGAATTTTTAGAATTTTCTAAGAAATCATCAGTTAAATCATTTAAAATGTCTTCATTTAATAAAATAATTAATATTCCATAGATTCCACCTATTGTTGGTGTTGCAAAGAAACCTCCATCAATTATTCCTATTATTCCAATAGTTGATGTAAATGCAAGAAATAGTCTCGGAATCATTTTGCGGTTTTGAAGAGATCCAATCATAATAATGTATAATATTGGAATTAATATAAATAAATAATTTGCAATTTCTGGAGTATATATTGATAATGAACTTCCTGTGTGAATTCCTGTAGGAATATAAGTTAACACTTTGGATAATATTATTCCGAATAGTGATTTGTAAATATGGGAATGTAGTAAACTTGTTGTAGTTAAGTTAGGGTTTGCTGCAACAAAAATATTATTTAGATTAGTTCCTATTAAGTATCTAAGATAAATCTCTAGAACTAATCCTAAAATAGTTATAATAAAAAATAAATATAATGATAATTTTAAGTAGAGATAATTTGATTTAAATTTTTTAGGGATGTTTAATGATTTAAATTTTTTATAATTTTTTTCATTATCAAGTGTTGTGGATAAAATGAGAGTTATTCCAAATAAAATAAAAAATAGAATATCTTTACCTTTAGATGATCCCATGAGTATGGGTTGAGTAAATGGTCTTATTATTAAATCTAATTGTGTTGGGATAAATAGGATAATCCCAATGATTATCATAAAAAAACCGAATATTCTATAATTATTTATTTTCATTTTATCTCCTTAGTGTATTATTGAGAATATAATTGACTATATAAATTTAGTTATGTTTATTATCTATTAAATATATTAATTAAATATTTATAGTCTTTATTATTAAGTAATATATTTATAGTTTTAATTAATATATTTATTTTTAAAGAAATATAATTAATCTTAAGCAATAAATTTGAGGCCATAAAAATGTATTATTTTACTTTTTACATTGGATTAATTTTAATAGGTATTTTTTCAGGATTTGTATCTGGTTTGTTAGGTGTTGGTGGAGGATTTTTAATGGTTCCTTTACAATATTTTCTTTTAAACTCAGTAGGTATAGATTCTTCATTAGCTATGGTTACATCAGTAGCTACAAGCTTAGCTATTATTATTCCTACAGCATTATCTGGGGCTTATAGGCATCAAAAAGCTAATAAATCAATTGTGAAACCCGCTATGGGTTTGGGAATTTTTGGTATTTGTGGTAGTTTCTTAGGTGGATTAATTGCAGTTTATATTCCAGTTAAAATATTACAAACTATATTCTCTATTTTACTTATTCTTGTGGCTGTTAATATGGTTAAAGATTCTTTTAAATCATCAAAATCAGATGATTCTGAAGACAATAATAGAGCAGTACTAAGTTTTAATATTTTTTCTTTAGCTTGTTTGGGATTTTCTGTTGGAATTTTATCTGGTTTGTTAGGTGTTGGTGGAGGTGTTTTTATAATCCCTTTATTAACTTTATTATTTGGATTTAAATTAACTAAAGCAATTGGAACATCTTCAATATATATATCTTTAACTGCAATTGGAGGAGTTATTTCTTATATTTATTCTGGTTGGGGTGTTAATACTCTTAGTTATTCTTTAGGTTATATTAGTTTAGTTAATTGGGCTTTAATCGTGTTATTTTCTGTTCCAATGGCATCTTTAGGTGCTAAATATGCATATAATATTTCTGAGAAGAAATTAAAATTAGTTTTTGCAGTATTAGTATTATTTATTGCATTTAAAATGTTGGGGATTGTTCCAATTTAATAAAATAAGTAGAATTCATAAAGTAAGTTTTATTATTTATAATTGATTAAAAATAGGAGATTAGTTTAAACTTATAATTACTTATTAAAATTTAGTTCAGATAATTAGTAAAGTATACTAATTATCTAGGTTTTTGTAATTTATATTTTAATATTATAGTTTATTCAATATTTATTCTATTTATTTCAAGAACATGAAATATGCCCAAACAAGAATAAATATAATTATAACTGCAAATAAAATAATTCTGCTTTTTTTCATTTGATTTTGTCTGTGAACTAATATTTTTTCACAATCTGGAGAACATACTTTCTCATCTAAGGGAATTGGATTTCCACATACTGGACAATGTTTATGAGGATCTACAGCCATCTTTTCACCTTTTTTTTATTTTTAATAATTTTCTTAATAATATTTTATAAAGTTATATTCTAAATTTCTAAAAATCATTTTTTATGATTTATATTATTTTTATATATTTATATTTATATATTTAATTAATTAAATTTATGGTGAGTTTTAAATATTGGAGAATATTTAATTAATTAAATTTATGGTGAGTTAATTTTAAATATTGAAGAATTTTTTGGTTGTTTTGGTTACAGAATTTCCAAGATCTTCAATATTCATATTTTTATATTCAGCAATTGTTTTTAATATATGAGGTAAATATTTTGGTTTATTTTTATTACTCTTTGGTTTTTTAGGTAAATTTCTTGGAATTAAAAAAGGAGCATCTGTTTCAATCATCATTTTTTCTGGAGGAATAATTTTCACTGCTTCTTGTAAAGATTTTCCTCTACGTTCATCACAAATCCAACCAGTTATTCCAATATAACAACCAAGAGATAAGTAGTTTTCAGCTTCTTCTTTGGTTCCAGTAAAACAATGTATGACTGATTTTTCTGCCATATGAGGATATGATTCTAAAATTTTAAACATATCTTCATGAGCATCTCTTTCATGTAAAAAAAGAGGCATATCTAATTTTTGTGCAAGTTCTATTTGTTTTTTAAACCATTTTCTTTGAATATCTTGGGGGGAATAATTTCTATTATAATCAAGACCACATTCTCCAATAGCAACTACACATTTTTCTTTTGAAAATTCTTCTAATTGGGAAATTGTTTTTTCATCACATGTTTTTGCATCATGGGGATGAACTCCAGATGTTGAAAATAATGTGTCTTTGAACTTATTTTCTTTTATGTAATCTTTTGCATATTTACTTGATTGGATATTAGTTCCAGTTATTATAAATTTATTAACTCCTACTTTAAAACTTTCTTCTAATAATTCTTTTCGATTTTTATCAAATGATTTATGCATTAAATTAAGTCCAATATCAATTAATCCTTCCATTTTATCTTCTCTGATATTTTGGTTATTATATTAATAAGTTAAAATGAATTAAAAATAGTAAAATATAAGTTTAATTTATATTTAAAAATTTATATGAATACTAAATTTAAACCTATAGATAACTTATTTAAAAGTTTTATTTTTTTAAAATTTAATAAAAGATTCAGCTTAGTTATCGGAGATAACACGTGTCCCGATTTTTTCATTATTAATGGCTTTAACAAGGTTTTTAGGTTCATTTCCATTAGCTATTATAGTTTCAAGTGAGGAACGTTTTATCATTTGAACTGCAGTCATATCAAAAAATTCATAAGTTCCTGCTTTGACATCTTTATCTTTAATAAAGTCAAGTAAATCAGAAGCACTAATTTCACTTACAAGTTTTGCATCATCAAATTTATTAGGATCTTTAGTATACATTCCATCAACAGAAGTAAGATTAATTAATAAATCGGCTTTAACATATTCTGCTAAAATAGCTGAAACAGCATCAGTACTATGTGCAGGTTCAGTTCCACCCATTACGATGATTTTACCACTTGCAGAGAATTCAAGAGCTTCTTGGAAGTTGTGAGGTACTCTTTGATATCCA
>CALEHZ010000323.1 GCA_937875715.1 uncultured Campylobacter sp.
TGATAAAAAAATAATTGAAAAGATAAACGCAGGCACCTTTCATGCCACAGCCTATGCTTTGCTAAGAGAAAATGGCGTAAAAATCACGCTTAAGCAGCCAAGCGAGCTAAAACTTTTACTTAAAAGCATAGCAAGCCAGCGTAAATTTCATCATATTAGCGATCTTAGCGCATACGGCGGGGCGTATCTTTACGACCTTTATAGCCTGTATCAAAATACCTGCGTAAATGATGAGGATTTTAGCCGGTGGTTTAAGGATAAAAGCGAAGAACAAAGCGTTTTTGCTGATATTTATGCTGATATTTTAGCCCAGTTTGAAAAAGAGAAAAAAAACTTCGGCTACGCTGATTTTAACGACCTTTTGATACTTTTAAGAACAGCGCTTAAAAAAGGCGATATAAAAAGTGAATTTTCTGAAATTTTAGTAGATGAATATCAAGATACAAATTTGCTTCAAAGCTCACTAATAGATGCTTTTAAAGCTCCAAGTCTATTTTGTGTGGGGGATTTTGATCAAAGCATTTATGCTTTTAATGGCGCAAATATTGAAATAATCGGCTCTTTTAAAGACCGCTACAAAGATGCTAGCATTTATGCGCTAAATACAAACTACCGCTCAACTGAGAAAATTCTAAAGCTTGCAAATAAAGTAATAGCGCTAAATCCTAGGCTTTATGAAAAAGAGCTAAAAGTAGGGCGAGATGGTGCTGCTAGCGCACCAAAGCTACTTGTTTATGATGATCTTTTTGCGCAGTATCAAGGCATAGCGCAGATAATTAGCCAAAAAAGCATAGCAAAAGATGAAATAGCCGTGATTTTTCGTAATAACTCAAGTGCAGATGGTGTAGAAATCGCCCTAAAAGAACTAGGCATCGCAAGCAAGCGCAAGGGCTCAGGGTCGTTTTTTGAAAGCCGTGAGATAAAAGCGCTTATTTCTTTGCTTTCGCTTTTGCTTAATGGGCGTGATATAATGGCGTTTATTGACATTGCGCAGTATTTTAAAGGCATAGGCGAGGCAAAGGCTAAAAGGCTTTTTGAAATGCTTTTGGAACTAGGTGAGGGCGATGCGATTTGTGGACTTTTAAGCCCCAAAGAAAATGCTAAAATCACGCCAAAAAGGCGCAGAAACTATGAAATGGGGCTTTTTGATGATGATTTTGAAATAGCTGCTAAGCCAAATGCTCCAAAGGCATTAGAAAATCATCAGATTTTAAACTTCACAAGCGATGATGAGCTGAATTTTCTAGCTGATTTAAAGGAGTTTTTAATCAGCAAAAAAGGCGCAAATGATGCTAGCAGCGTGCTAAACTCTGCTATAAACTCAGAGCTTTACAAAAAAATAGCAAATAATCTAGCACACAAAAAAGCACTTCGCAAAGATAAAAGTGTGGATGAAAATGAGCAAAAATCAGCATTTGAGCGCATTTTGCTAAGGGCAAAAAGCCTAGAAAATATGAGTAAAAATTATAAAGATTTACGCACTTTTTATAATTTTTTATCTCTTAGCGATAGCCAGATGAGCGCTGGGGCTGGGGTAAATCTGCTTAGTGTGCACGCTAGCAAGGGGCTTGAGTTTGAGCTTGTTTTTGTGATAGATTTGGCGCAAGGTCGCTTTCCAAATGTCCGTCTAAGCGCAGGTGCTGGCGGAATAGAAGAAGAGCGAAGGCTATTTTATGTAGCAGTGACAAGGGCAAAAAACGAGCTATATCTAAGCTTTGCAAAGTGCGATAAAAACGGCCGCGCGAGCTACGAGCCAAGCCAATTTTTAAAAGAAGCTGGATTTAAAATTGAATAGTTTAAAAAATTCAGTTTTAAAAAATTCAGTTTTGAATTTTATGGCTCACCCGCTGCTGCGAATTTTTTGAATTTTTTAAAAAATTCAAATTTACTGCTTTAAAATTTAATTTTAAAAAATTCAGTTTTAAAGCAGTATTTCAAAGTAAAATTCAAGCAAATTTTAGTTATAATCACAACTTTTAAATTTTTTAAAAAAGGCAAGAAATGATTACTTTTTCGCAGTTAATTTTAAAATTACAAGAATATTGGCATAATCAAGGCTGCCTCATCGTCCAGCCATACGATATGCCAGCAGGTGCTGGAACCTATCATCAAGCGACATTTTTGCGCTCTTTGGGTAAAAAGCCGTGGAATGTAGCTTATGTCGCACCTAGCCGCCGTCCCACAGATGGCAGATATGGGCAAAATCCAAACCGACTGGGTGCCTACTATCAATTTCAAGTAATAATGAAACCAAGTCCTGATAATATCCAAGAGCTGTATTTAAAGAGCTTGGAGCATTTGGGATTAGACCTTAAAAAACACGATATTCGCTTTGTAGAAGATAACTGGGAGAGCCCGACACTAGGTGCGTGGGGGCTAGGCTGGGAAGTTTGGCTAGATGGCATGGAAGTTACGCAATTTACTTATTTTCAGCAAGTTGGCGGAATTCCTTGCGATTTAATCAGCGCCGAGATCACCTACGGCACCGAGCGACTTGCTATGTATTTACAGGACAAAGACAATGTCTACGACATCATTTGGGATGATAAAGATGGCAAAATCGTAACTTACGGCGATGTTCATAAGCAAAGTGAATATGAGTTTAGCAAGTATAATTTTGAGATTGCCGATGTTGAAATGCTTTTTAATCAGTTTAATAACGCAAAGGCTGAGTGTAAGGCTATTTTAGAGCATGAGTTAGCGCTGCCGGCGTATGATTATTGTATGCTTGCGGCTCATACTTTTAATGTGCTTGATGCGCGTGGAGCGATATCTGCGACACAGCGCCAAGACTACATTTTACAAATTCGTGAGCTTGCTAAGGGTTGCGCTTTGGCTTATGCTAAAAGCCAAGAGAAGTAGGGCGCTTTTGTGAAAACGGCTGAAATTTATGCTATTTTAGATGAGATTGCGCCGTTTGCGGACGCTGAGAGCTGGGATAATAGCGGAGTGCTAGTAGATAATGCTGAATTTTCTGAGATTGTTTTAGCGCTAGATTTAGACAGGCAAATGGTGGAAAATTCTAGCGCTAATACGCTTTTTATCACGCATCATCCACTGATTTTTAAAGGGCTAAAAAATCTTAAATTTGATAGCTATCCAGGCTCTTTGATTTTTGAGCTGGTGCGCAAAAACTGCTCGCTAATAGCAATGCACACAAACTACGATAAACACGCGCTAAATGAGTATGTATTAAGCGAAATTCTAGGCATAAAAGAATACAATAAAAATGGTTTTATTTGTGAATTTTATGAGAATTCTAGTTTTAATGATTTTGCTTTGCGTGTTAAAAAAGCCTTTGAAATAGAACATTTAAGAGTGGTTAAAGCTAACGAGCATGTAGAAAAAATCGCTTTTTGTACTGGCAGTGGCGCTGATTTGATAGGTAGTTTTAGCGCTGATTGCTTTCTTACAGGCGATCTTAAATACCACACAGCCTTTGAGGCAATACACAATAAAATGAGCTTAATTGATATTGAGCATTACGCAAGTGAGAAATATTTTGCGATTTCTTTACAAAAAGCCTTGAAAAAATACGCAATTTGTGCTAAAATCGCAAATTCTTTAAATCCATTTAGCTACAAATAAGGAAAAATACAATGAATCCAAGCTTAGAACAATTAGTAAATATCAGCAAAATTGATGCGCAAATTGATAGCTTTAATCCCCAAATAGCAGCAATTAACGCAAAAGTTGAGACAAAAAAACAAGCTATTGAAGCGCTTAATGCTAATAAAG
>CALEHZ010000324.1 GCA_937875715.1 uncultured Campylobacter sp.
TTTATCTTGTTAGCTACTGAATTTTATAAAATTCAGCAGAATTTTATAAAATCATGCTTCTTACTTGTGTAAGCGTCTCATTAATCTGACTAAGTTCCAATGGCTTTAGCAAAAAGGCAAAAGCACCAGATTTAATTGCCTTTTCTTTTGCGCTATGATCAGTTGAAATCATGATGACTGGGATATTTAGCAAATCGCGTTTTGTCAGGCTTTCCATAAAATCAAAGCTTGAGAGCAGTGGCGTGTGAACACAGGTGAAAATCACGCTAAATTGATTATCAGGGCTTAGAATATTTAAAGCAGCAAGTGGCGTAGGAAGTGCTACAATTTCTTTTACAAAATCGATGGTAGAAATGAGCTTTTTTTCCATTATTAGCGAGTCTCTATCAGGTTCGATTAGCAAAATTCTAAAGTCTTCATTTTTCATTTTATCCCTTTTTTGCGTGGAAGTATAGCAAAATTGCGTGGTTTTTTGCTATACTTCTTTACATGAATCAAATAGAAAAGCAAAAATGCACCCTTTTAGCAGAGCGAATTTCACAAATTACTAAGATTTCAACTGAAGTTAAAAATGCCATCGCAAACACGAGCAGAACGGCTTTTGTGCCGCCTTTTGCTGATGCGTTTAGCTTGGATGCACACGCAATCGGCAATGAGCAGTGGATTAGTTCGCCATTAACTGTAGCAAAAATGAGTGAGGCTTTGCAGCCAAAGGGCGCTTTAAGTGCCCTTGAAATCGGCTGTGGCAGCGGATATCAAGCAGCGATTTTGGCAAAAATTATTAAGAAAGTATTTACAATCGAACGCATAGAAAATTTAGCAAATAGCGCCAAAGCACGTTTTAAAGAGCTTGGAATAAACAATATTTTCGTGCGTTTTGATGATGGAAATGTCGGCTGGAGCAGCTATGCGCCATTTGATAGAATTATTTTTAGCTGTGCGTGCAAAGAGGTGCCAGCAGCTATTTTTTCGCAGTTAAAGGACGGTGGCATTTTAGTAGCACCGGTTCAAAATGGTAGCAAACAATACATCACGCAGTTTTTTAAAAGCAAAAATAATATTAGAAGCGTGCTTTTAGAAGAATGCGATTTTGTGCCGCTTTTAAGTGGCAGAGCGTGAATTTTATAAAATTCAGCCTTGAATTTTTTGAATTTTATAAAATTCAGCCTTGAATTTTTTGAATTTTATAA
>CALEHZ010000325.1 GCA_937875715.1 uncultured Campylobacter sp.
ATTTTACTGGCTTTAAAAAGCTTTTAGAAAAAATAGCCTTTGATAAAAACGCTGATAAAATCTATATACTAGGTGATATAATAGATAGAGGCAAAGAAAGCATTACTCTTTTGCACTTTGTTATGAAACTATGCCAAAGCGGCTGTGCGTCAGTAATAAAGGGCAATCACGAGCTATTTTTAGAGCGTTATTTAAATGGTTTTTTGAGCTCTAAACAGTGGAGTGCGTGGGGAGGTGCTAATACCATAAAAGAACTTAGCAGCCTAAGTAAAGAGCAAAAATATGAACTCTTAGACTTTGTATCTGCCTTGCCACATTTTTGTGAGCTAAAAATTGGCAATAGAGACTACGTTTTAACTCACGCAGGTTTGCACTCTGATTTTTTGGTAGAAAAGGATGATAAAATTGATGTTATCGCTTCTTTAAATAAAACTTTGGACTACGATGAGTTTGAATTTCTTATAAGCACCGATATCCATTACATGAACAAAAAGAATCTAAAAAAGCTTGATAAATATTTATTTGTAGGACACACGCCAACATTTATGCTAGATATCAATAGACAAAATTGCATAGTAAAAAATGAATATTACACCGACCTTGATAGTGGCTCAGGCTATAGAGGCGGTAAGGTTTCTGCCCTAAGGCTAGATGATATGAAAGAATTTTATATAAAAATAGCTTTTTAGGATTTCATTGTTTATCTTGGCTGACTGGGATTATAATTTAAACTATGATAAATTTGAATTTTATAAAATTCAAGGTGCTTGACTAGCATCTCTTAATTTTTTTTGTGTTTTTCCCAAAGTTTTTTGATGACTTTGGTTAAATTTTCATTCCTGTTATAATACCCAAATTCACACTCTTTTAGATGACCCAGCGGGAGCGCAGCTAAAAATAAAATTATTTCCATCAATTCCGTTAAATTTATGCATCCTATTTTTAGCCGTAACCCCAGAAGTTTTGGGTGCCGTTTGTGGGGGCACTTTTCGCGTGCAAATCCGCCCTTGCTATGATAAACTCTGTGGTGTTAAAGCCCTTTAAAATCAGCCCGTCGTAAGAGCCGTCTGTGTTTATGGCTGAATTTTCTAGCACCAAACCCTTTATAATAGGCATCAATTCATCCTCCCAGCACTCTGGCACTGGTACTACAAATACTTTGCCCTCACGCTTTTTTAGCCCACCTAACGGCAGCGGAGCTAAAAACTGGCGTTTTTCCCACAGCTCCACGACCACGTTTGCCACGCAGCCGCTTGGTGCTACCTAACAGGTTACGAAGTAAAAAGTAGCTCTCATCGCAAAGGGGCTCGCCTAATTCTTTTTTGATATTTAGCAAAGATTCTTCACCCAGCGGGGCGAAGCAAAAATCAACTTTCTGATCTCAAAAAAATAGTTGTTAATTGTGTTGCGATTTACACCGATAATTTTTCACAGAAAATCGTTTTAAAGAAACTTCGTTTTAAAGAAACTTCGTTTTAAAGAAACTTCGTTTTGCTGCTGCAGTGGCTGTAATATCCTCTGCAAAGCATAAAAAAATTTTGTTTAATTTTGCCCAGCTCAAAGGGCTGTATTTCATACTTTGTATCCTATCTAAAACCCAGATACTAGTCAAGCACCTTTAATTTTTAAGTTAGCAGAAAATTCAGCTTTGAATTTTATGAATTTTCAAGTTTTGAAGTAATAAAATTCAAAAAATTCAAAAGGAGCAAAAATGAAAAAAATAGTTTTTATCGTGCTTGTATTACTTTGTGGTATGAGCTTTGGCTTTTGCGGTGAGCCTGTTAAAAGCCAAAAAATGTGTAGCTTGGAGTGTGGTGGTACTTGTGACACAGCCGAAGATTGCTATAAGAAAAAAGAATGCCTAGACAAATGCATGGGTGAAAAATAACATTGTTATATCTTTGTTCTGCTCTTTAAATTTTCTAAAATCTTAGAAAATTCAAGGCTTTAGAAAATTCACCGAGTGGGACGAAGAGTAGGATGAAGCGGCTGGTGCTAAAAAATCCAAAAAATTCAGCCTTGAATTTTATAAAATTTCCATTTATCAGCTAAAAAAAGTGTTATTTTTAGTTATAATTACGGCTTTTATAAAAACAAATTTTTTAAGGAGTAAAAATGAAAAAGTTAAGTTTGGCTGCTATTGTCGCACTTGGCACATTTGGCAGCTTAAATGCAGCACCGCTTGAAGAAGCGATTAAAGACATTGATGTAAGTGGCTTTGGACGCTATCGCTACCAAAGCACTAGAACTCACGGCTCATTGCCAGCAAACAAAAGCGTAGATGCACACCACCGCTTTACACTTGATGTCAATTTCAAAGCCACATTAGATGATAATTTCTTTTCAGTCATCGGTGTGCGCTATGATAGCGCTGATGTCTCAGGCACAGGCGTAAATAGTGCTTTCAAGGGCATCACAAACAACCGCGGCGGCCTAATGGGCATAAACGCTGGACCAAATAAAAACGGCTGGGGCGGCAATGGCAATAGCTTTGCTATCCGTCAATACTATATCGGCTTTACAGGCATTCCAGATACGACTGTGATGCTTGGTCGCCAGACAATCGGCGGATTTTTCGCTGATGATGCGGTGGGAACTGGTATGCTCGTGCTAAATAATAGCATCGAAGGTCTTACTTTTGGCTTGATTGCTTATGATAATATAGAAGATGATGGCGATGAGGGCGCAGTGCCAGATCCATACGATGCTTTTATTTATCAAAACAATCTTTATGGTGCGTCAATCATCGCAAACTATGATTGGTTCTTTGCTCAAGCTTGGTATGGGCATCTTCAAAATGTAGCAAATTTTTGGGTAATTGATATTGACCCAAGAATTAAAATAAGCGATGATATTTCACTTCGTGCACGCGTAAATGTAGGTGGCACACACTTAACAGGCAGAATGAAAGACGCAAGCGTGCTAAATGGCAACTCAATGTTTTATGCTATAAATCTTGGTGGAACTTTTAGCTATTTTGACATTGATGCTGGATTTATCAGCTTTGGTAAAAAAGACCACAGAAGCGCACACGCACTAGAACACCACGCAAAATACATTTTTGCTGGCGAAGAGCTACTTCACTACGAAGCATTTAGCGGCAAAAATACAGCCTGGTTTGTAAAAGCTGGTGTAAACTACGAGGGCTACTCAGCAGGCATTGACTATGTCCATGACAAAATCAAAGCTGACCCAGTTCACGGCGGCCAAGATGTAAAAGCCTCTGAAATCGTAGCACGCGCCGGATATCGCTATAATGACAAACTAAGCTTTAAAGCTTGGTATTCATTTATAACCAAAAAAGAAGCAGACACTGGGCTTAAAGAAAAAAGCGATAGATTTAGATTTGATGCGACTTATAATTTCTAATCTTTGTTGATATTTCAATTTTTGCTAGCATGTGCTGATTTTGGGTTAGCAAAAATTGTGTTTTATAAAATTCACTTCATAAAATTCAGCTTTGAATTTTATGAATTTTATGAATTTTATAAAATTCAGCTTTGAATTTTATGAATTTTATAAAATTCAGTTTTGAATTTTATAAAGTGAATTTTATAAAGTGAA
>CALEHZ010000326.1 GCA_937875715.1 uncultured Campylobacter sp.
TGTCCCAATCGAGATAATCATTCCAACCGTATTTCTATCTAAAAAACAAAGATGAGATTGTAGCAAAAATCATTTTTGGTGATGGTGAGTTTGACAATGATGAGATAAAAGCTTATGAGATACTCTCATCACAGCTACTGCCAAAAGGCATAAAAGAAAGTAGCTTTAAAAAAGATTTTGCTAATTGGCTAGGTAGTCGTATAAGCAGACGAGCTAGCGGCTACTGGTATGATAAAAAAGTAAATGCTCTACTTAGCCTAAATGATTGCTACTATGTGCTAAAAGCCAGTGATGAGCGGACATGGGATGAGCTAAGCCTATATCGCAATAAATGGAATAAGAATGTGCAAGTAGCAGCGATAAACGGCAGGGAGTTTAACATAAATAGTAGCGCACTAAGCCCTGAGTTTTGCACCGATGGTATGCTAAGAAAATGCTGGATAAAAGAAAACGACAAAATCAAGCTAGTAAAAAGCCAAAACCAATCAAGCCTGCAAGCAAGAGGTGAGTTTTTGGCATCTCAAGTAGCAAAAGCTATGGACTTAGAGTGCGTGAAGTATGAGCTTAGCGGCATCAAGGACTGCATTGAAAACTGTATTTGCGAGAATTTTTGCGATGAAAAAATCGGCTTTGTGGCAATTTGGCGGCTTTTAGAGAGCAATGCGAACTACGAGCAGTATACTAGGGCGGCCAGAGAGCTTTTTGGCGCAGAGCGTTTTGATGATATGATTATTTTTGATGCACTTATTGCCAACAAAGACAGGCATTATGGCAATTTTGGCTTTCTAATAGATAATGATACAAATGAGATTTTGCGTCCTGCGCCTATTTTTGATAGTGGGTATTGTGCGTTTCGTCACAGAGAGCTTTGGCAGCTTAGCAGGCAATGGCTGGGCACCGAGCAAAACCGCACCTATGGGCTTAGCATGAATAGCGCACTAAAACTATCAATGAGCGAGAGACACATAAAAATGCTTGAAAAGCTCTATGATTTTAGCTTTGAGAAAAGCGAACTTATAGACGACGATGAACTAGAAAAGTATGAAAACTTTGTGCGAAATAACGCTAGAAATATAATAAGAGTGATAGAAAGGAGAAATTTTTAATATGATAGAGATTTTAAAAGGTGGTGAGATTTTTGGCTGCATTGAAAATTCTAAATTTTATATTTTTACTGCTGGAAATTTTAAGCCCAGCGATGATTTGAGTGAACTTTTGGATATTTTGCCAGAGGGCTATGATTTGGATATTTTAAAGGCAAATTTTCTTTGTGATGAGCTTGAATTTTTTGGCTTGCTTAAAAATACCATAGGCGATTTTGAGTTTGTTACTGATGATATTTACAAGCAAAAACTAAGTCCTTTCGTACAAAGACTTGATAACAAGTTTGATAAACTTGGTGGAGCTTTTTCACACTTTAATAAAGATGTAAAAACTAACGATGAGTATGTAAATATCAAGATCGCTAGGCTTTCTAGTCCCAAACTCTCAAATTTTAAAGAAAGTAAGCAGGTTTATCCTTGTGAGCTAAAAAAGAGCATAAAAGTGCCTGAAAATTATATGAGCCCTAAGGCTGATTTGCGCCTTGATAAAGAGATTTTTAGCCTTAGTGGATATCAGCACAAACTCCAAGCTGTGATAAAAAATGGTGATCTTTTCTTAGATTATGGCGATATGATTTTAAAGCCACCAAATCCTAGCTATCCGTTTTTAGCTATAAATGAGCATTTACATACGAGTTTTTTAAGAGAATGTGGTTTTGAAGTACCTTTTAATGCTGTGCTGTGGTGTGATGAACAAAAAGACTATGCTTTTGTGATAAATCGCTTTGATATAGATAAAAATGCCAAAAAACTACCGCAAATTACGCTAAATGCACTAATGAAAAGCCCTGATAAATACGCAGGCTCTCTAAAAGAGATTGCTCAATTTTTAGCTAGCAGGCTTGAGGAAAGTCAAAAAATCGCCTTTGTGCGATATCTTTTTATAAATGCTTTGCTTTATAATGCTGATTTACACAAGAAAAATATAAGCTTTATAGAGCGAGAAATAGAGGGTAAAAAAGTGCTTTTGCTAAGCCCAGCATATGATATAATAAATATCGCTAGCATTAAGGGCATAAAACCTTTTGCTTGTGCGTTTAGCATAAATGGCAGACAAAGAAAAATAAGAATAAAAGACTTTGAGGGCACTTTTAAAGCACTTAATTTAGCCTACGATGAGAGTCTTTTAGCTGATATTGCTAGCGTTTATGAGCAAAAATATCCTTTGTATTTAGAAGGCTTAAAGCAATTTTCGCATTTTGATGAGAAGTTTTATAAACGATGTTTTAGGCTTTATGAGGATAATCTGCGTTATTTAAAGAATTTTTAAAAGGAAAAATGATGAAAAAATGGCTGTGGGAGCATGAAAATTACCCAAATTATACTTATGACAAAGGTGCTTTTAAAAAAAATTTAGAGAAAATCAGCGAACTAGAAAATGAGCTAGATAAGAGCTTTAAAGCCTTAGGAATTTTAGATCAAAAAGAACTAATAGCTAATAGCGTGTGTGATGAGCTGCTCTCTAGCTTTAAGATTGAAGGCATTAAACTAAAAGAAAAGCCATTGTTAGAAAATTCAAAAGCAGAGCTAAGCGAAAATGGCAATACAGAAAATTCACCTTATTCAAGATTAGCTCATTTAGCACTAAACACTCGCTTTGATAGAGATGAGGTGGACACTAGGCGTTTGCTTGCTTGGCACTCGCTACTTTTTAGCACTGGGGCGTATGAGTTTGGCAGGGTAACTGTAGGAGCTTTTAGAGACGGACCTGTGTATGTAGGAAGCTATAAAAAATATGAGTTTATAGTAGATTACGAAGCACCACCAGCACAACGTTGCGCTAGTCTTGTAGCCGGGCTTTTAGAAAATTTAGCAAAAAGTGATGAAAATACCTATGTAAAATCAGCACTTGCGCATTTTGCCTTTGTGCTAATTCATCCTTATGATGATGGCAATGGTCGTAGCGCTAGACTCTTAGTTGATTTTTTTGCAAATGATAAATGTAAGCTAGTTTCACATAGTCCCGTTATTTTTATGCGAAGAAAAGAGTATTACGCTATGCTAAAAAGCACTCAAAACTTAAATAGAGATAATCTCATGGATATCACAGAGTGGATTGCTTGGCATTTAGAGATTAGCATTGATGCTCTTGAAATTGCAATAGAGCAGGTAAAAGGACGCTAAAATGACTATAAATGGACTTGATTTAAATAACCCTAAACAAAAAATTTTCTTTACTAGCGATTTACATTTTTGTCATAAGGGAGTGATGAGTTTTCATCCTAGATTTAGGGATTTTAAAAGCGTAGGGGCGATGGATAATGCGCTTATAAATATGTGGAATTCCACCGTGGGAGATGATGATGTGGTTTTTAATCTAGGGGATTTTTGCTTTGGGGATTTTGAAGTGGCTTCAAAAATTGCAAGCAAATTAAAAGGCAAACATATCCTAATCTATGGCAATCACGACAGCAAGATAAAAAGACAGGAAATTAAAAGCCTTAATAAGGTGTTTTTTGCAACTTTTGATTATCTGCGCCTTGATATGAGTAGAAATGGTGAGCGTTTTAGCCTTGTGCTTTTTCATTATCCTATTTTTGAGTGGGATAGGTCGCATTATGGGGCTTTTCATCTATATGGGCATGTACATGATGCTGATTTAAGTGAATTTTTAGGCGAACGCAGCCTAAATATCTGCTATGATAGCCTTGGCCGTATGATAGAGCTAGGTGAAGTGCTAAGCACGCTAAAAAGAGGCAAAATCAAGCCTTGTGTGCATAATGACTTTATGGATGATGAGTAAAAACTATAGAATTTCTGTGAGTTTTTACTTTAAAGTATATCAAAGTAATTGGAGTTATATAATGAATAAAATTAAAGAAATAAAAATGAATGGTGTAAATAATGCTCCTAAAACACCAAAAAAAACACAGTTCATATGATTACTCAAGAAGAGTTTGAGAAAGCTAAACAGCATGGACTTGAAATACTAAGAGATCCAGAAATTAGAGCTATATTTATGCGCTTAAAGTAAAAATAGATATTCTAAACTGCTTTTAAATTTAAAATATACTGCGGATACTTTGCGTGTCTGCTAGAACTATTAAAAGAAAAGCTTTCTTTAAAGACAGCGATTTAGTTTTATTAAAAAGTGTGTAATGGAATTATCAAGGATTTTTAAAAGCATTGTATTTTAAAAATACTAGCAAATTATCAAGCTTTTTAGAGCTAAAACAATTTGTATTTTGATTTGACAATTAAGCCGAATTTTATGGATTTTATAAAATTCAGCCATTGAATTTTATAAAAACTGAATTTTATAAAGCAGCTGAATTTTTTAAAAAATTCACTTTAAAAAATTCAGCTTTTTTGCTGTTTAAATTAAGCGTTTAAAATTATTTAATCACGCCGCAAGCAGCTCTAGCACCGCCGCCGCCAAGTGCTTTTGGATTGTCGCTGTGATTGTCGCCGCCTACATGAATCATAAGTGAGTGATTTTTGATCTCGCTTAATTCTTTGATTTTTGGAGCTAGAACTGGGTTTGTAGCTGTGCCATCAGGATTTACAGCTAGTGCTGGTAAATCGCCAAAGTGGCCATTGTCGTCCCATGGAGCTGAGTGGCTGCCAGTGTTTTTAGGATCAAAGTGTCCGCCAGCCTTCATTCCAAGGCCTTTTTCATTTAAGCCGCAGTCTGGATTTGCGTGTACATGAAAGCCGTGAACGCCTGGTTCTAAGCCTTTAAGATTTGGGAAGAAAGCAACGCCATATTTAGTTTTTACAGCTACTACTTCACCGATTGCTGTGTTGCCTTTTTCGCCAAGTAGCTCCATAGGAATTGTGATATTCTCTACGCTTTTTGGGTCAAAGATCACCTTGTTTTCAGCGCTTACAAAAGTCGCTGCCGATACTGCCAATGCAGTACAAAGCATAAGCTTTTTCATGTTTATCCTTTCAGTTGAAATGTGGGATAAATTTTATATTATTTTAGTAAATGAAATTATAATAACTTAAAAAATTCATAAAAAATTAACATTTTTAGTCCTTAATAAAAGGATAAAATTTTAATTTTTTGAAAAAAATTTGCGTAAAATTCTTGTATTTAATGAAAAATTTCTATATAATTCGCACTCTTTGTCTTTTTAGCATGCTGAGCGCATTTCCACACAAGTGCGATAAAATCAGCCTCCGCACCAAAAGAGCAAAGAAGTTACGCAAGTAACACGATATTTAACCAAAGGAAAAACATGGAAAGAATTAGGTTAAAACTAAAAGCCTATGACCACCGCGTTTTGGACCGCACAGTAAATGCTATCGTAGATGCTGTTCGCCGCACTGGCGCAGATATCCGCGGTCCTATACCAATGCCTACAAAGCTTAAACGCTACACAGTGCTAAAATCTCCGCACATTAACAAAGATAGTAGAGAGCAATTTGAGATGCGTATTCACGGCCGTATGCTAGATATCGTAGCAGCGACACCAGATACCGTTGATAGCTTAACTAAGCTTGACCTTGCGCCAGAAGTAAATGTAGAAGTTCGCGCAATGGGCAAATAAGGTGGTAAAATATGGAATATATAGTTGAAAAAATCGGCATGAGCAGGACAATCAGCGCTCCAAGCATTCCTGTTACATTGCTAAAATTAGTTCCAGCAAAGGTTTGCGCTCTTGGCAGCGAGGGCAAAGCTATCGTAGCTTACGCTCACACAAAAGCAGCAAATAAAGCAATAGCTGGACAACAAGCAAAATATGGTCTAAGCAAAGAATTTAATAGCTTTGCGACTTTAAGCGTAGCAAACACAGAAGCCGGCGGCGATGTAGATGTAAGCGCTTTGAAGGAAGCAAAAGTATTAAAAGTAAGCTTTAATACAAAAGGTCGTGGATATCAAGGTGTTATCAAACGCCACGGCTTTGCCGGTGGTCCAAAAAGCCATGGTTCACGCTTTCACAGACGCCCAGGCTCTATCGGTAACTGCGAGTGGCCAGGACGCGTTCAACCTGGTATGAAAATGTCAGGACACTACGGCAATGAAAAAACAACCGTTAAAAACGAAGTAGTAAGCTTTGATGAGGCTAATGGAGTATTAGTTTTAAAAGGCTCTGTTCCAGGATTTAACGGCGCAATGGGCAGAATTAAGGTGGTAAAATGAGTAAGATTACTATATTAAACGATAAGTTTCAAAATAATGGTGAGATGGCACTTCCTGCTTCTTTTGAAGAGGTAAATTCTCACAATTTATATTTATATGTAAAAAGCTATTTAGCAGGAATTCGCTCAAATACAGCTCATACAAAATCTCGCCACTTTGTAAGCGGCGGCGGTAAAAAACCATGGCGTCAAAAAGGTCGTGGCGGCGCAAGAGCAGGTTCAACAAGAACTCCTGTTTGGGTTGGTGGTGCTGTTGCTTTTGGTCCAAAAAGCGATAGAAACTACACTCAAAAAATCAATAAAAAACAAAAACGCCTAGCACTAGAATTCGCTCTAAATGAAAAAGCAGCTAATGGCAAATTATTTGCTGTTGAGAGCTTAAACATTGAAAGCGGAAAAACAAAAGACGCAGCAGCTGTAATCAAAGGCGTAAATGTTCGCGATGCTCTAATCGTGCTAAAAGAGCTAAATGCTAGCACATTATTAGCGTTTAGAAATCTTAAAAATTGCTATGTAGTAGATGCGAGTGAAGTAAATGCGTATCTTGTAGCTGTTTATGGCTCAGTAATCGCAGAAAAAGCAGCACTTGAAGCAATTATCAAAGAGAGCAAAGAGGGTTAAAATGGCAGATATAACAGATATCAAAACTATACTTTACACAGAAAAGACTTTGAGCCTACAAGAAAACGGCGTAGTTGTTATCCAAACTAGCCCAAGAGTAAGCAAAAATAGCCTAAAAGAAGTATTAAGAGAATACTTTGGCGTAACACCTGTGAAAATCAATTCACTAAGAAGTCACGCAAAAGTAAAAAGATTTAGAGGTAAAGAAGGCGTTCGCGATGCGCTTAAAAAATTCTATGTAACTTTACCAGAGGGTGTAACCCTAGATAAGCAGGAGGCATAAGATGGCGATAATTTCATATAAACCATATACTCCAAGCAGGAGATTTATGACTGGGCTTTCTAGCGATGATATTACAGCTAAACCTAGCGTTAGAAGTCTTTTAGTAAAATTGCCTTCAACAGCAGGTAGAAATAACAATGGTCGCATCACTAGCCGTCATAAAGAAGCAGGTGCTAAAAAGCTTTATCGTATAATTGACTTTAAACGCAAAAAATATGATATTCCAGCAAAAGTTGAAGCTATTGAATATGACCCAAATAGAAATTGTCGTATTGCGCTTTTAGCTTATGCTGATGGCGAAAAACGCTATATTATCCATCCAAGCGGCTTAAAAGTAGGAGATGCTGTAAGCTCAGCTGAGGCTGGACTAGACATAAAACCAGGAAATGCTATGAAATTAAAAAGCATTCCAATTGGTACTATCGTTCATAATATAGAGCTAAAACCAGGCAAAGGTGCTCAAATGGCACGCTCAGCTGGTGGATATGCTCAGCTAATGGGTAAAGAAGAAAAATATGTAATATTACGCTTACCAAGTGGCGAGATGAGACAAGTATTAGCTGAGTGTATGGCAACAATCGGCGTAGTAGGTAACGAAGACTGGGCAAATGTAACACTAGGTAAAGCAGGTCGCAATCGCTACCGCGGTGTCCGCCCACAAACTCGTGGTTCAGCAATGAACCCAGTAGATCACCCACACGGTGGTGGTGAAGGCAAGAAAAACTCTGGCCGTCATCCAGTAACACCATGGGGCAAACCAACTAAGGGTGCGAAAACTCGCCGTAAAAAAGCTAGTGATAAGCTAATAATTTCAAGAAGAAAGGGTAAATAAGATGGCTAGATCTCTTAAAAAAGGGCCGTTTGTAGATGCTCATGTGCTTAAAAAAGTACAAGCGGCTAAAAAGGCTAATGACAATAAGCCTATTAAAACATGGTCTAGAAGAAGTACAATTCTTCCTGATATGATAGGGCTTACATTTAATGTTCATAATGGTAAGAATTTTATCCCTGTATATGTAACTGAAAACCATGTAGGCTATAAGCTAGGTGAGTTTGCACCAACTCGCACATTTAAAGGCCACAAAGGCTCAGTTCAAAAGAAAATCGGTAAATAAGGAAGGCAAAAATGAGTAAATCAATTATAAAATTCGTTCGCCTTTCTCCAACAAAGGCAAGACTTATCGCAAGAGAAGTCCAAGGTATGAACGCTGAACTAGCGCTTGCTAGTCTTAGCTTTATGCCAAATCGTGGTGCTAAATATATCTCTACTGCTATTAGCTCAGCTGTGGCAAATGGTGGTTTTGAACCAGAAGAAGTAATTGTAAAAAGTTGTCGCGTGGATGCTGGTCCTGTGCTAAAAAGATTTCGCCCAAGAGCAAGAGGAAGTGCTAGTAGAATTCGCAAACCAACTAGTCATATTTTAGTAGAAGTAGCAAAAGCCGATAAGAAGGACGCATAACCATGGGACAAAAAGTAAATCCAATAGGCCTAAGACTAGGCATAAACAGAAACTGGGAATCTCGCTGGTTTCCTGCTAAGGCTACACTAGCTGAGGGTATTAGCGAAGATTATAAGATTAGAAAATTCTTAAAAGCAAAATTATATTATGCTGGAATTTCACAAATCTTAGTTGAGCGCACAGCTAAGAAAATTCGCATTACTGTTGTAGCTGCTCGTCCAGGTGTAATCATCGGCAAAAAAGGTGGCGAAATTGACACTTTAAGAGCTGATGTAGTAAAACTAGTAAATAAAGATGTTGCTATCAATATCAAAGAAGAGCGCCGTGCTGGAAGCTCAGCACAACTTGCAGCTGAAAATGTAGCTATGCAATTAGAGCGCCGTGTGGCTTTCCGCCGTGCGATGAAAAAAGTAATCCAAGGCGCACAAAAAGCAGGTGCCAAAGGTATTAAAATCTCAGTTGCTGGTCGTTTGGGTGGTGCTGAGATGGCAAGAACTGAGTGGTATTTAGAGGGTCGTGTTCCACTTCACACTTTAAGAGCTAAGATTGATTATGGCTTTGCTGAGGCTCATACTACATACGGAAATATCGGTATTAAAGTATGGATCTTCAAAGGTGAAATTCTACAAAAAGGAATTCAAGCTGAAAAGAGTGAAGAAGCAGCTCCAAAAAGACCACGCCGCAGTAGAAGGAGCAAATAATGTTACAACCAAAAAGAACAAAATATAGAAAAATGCAAAAAGGTAGGAACAGAGGTAAAGCAACAAGAGGAAATGTTGTAAACGAAGGAGAATACGGATTACAAGCATTAGAAGCAGGATTAATTACAGCAAACCAAATAGAAGCAGCCAGAATTGCTATGACACGTTATATAAAAAGAGGTGGTAAAGTTTGGATTAAAATATTCCCAAACAAACCAATTAGTAAAAAACCAGCAGAAACTCGTATGGGTAAAGGTAAAGGTGCTACTGAATATTGGGTAGCTGTTGTAAAACCAGGTAGAGTATTATTTGAACTTGCAGGAGTAACTGAAGAAATAGCAAGAGAAGCATTAAGACTTGCAGCACATAAACTACCTGTAAAAACAAAGTTCTTAACTAGAGAAATAAAGCAAGGTGGTGATGTTGATGAAGATAAATAAAGTAAGAGAGATGTCTTCACCAGATTTAGAAAAGGAATTAGGAGAATTAAAATCAGAGCTATTTAAATTAAGATTTAGTTTAGCTACAAATGGATTAGATAATCCTATGAAAATAAAAGAAGTAAAAAAAGACATAGCTAGAATAAAAACAATATTAAGACAAAGAGAATTAGAAGAAGCAAAAAACTAAAAGGAAGTATTTCCTAAAATATGATAAGGAGGAAAACAAATAATGGAAGAAAGAAATCTTC
>CALEHZ010000327.1 GCA_937875715.1 uncultured Campylobacter sp.
ATTAAATAAAACTAAATAAATGAGTTAAAAAAGTGTAGTGGTGACCCCTACGAGACTCGAACTCGTGTTACCGGCGTGAGAGGCCGATGTCCTAACCGCTAGACGAAGGGGCCAACTAAAGCTAGAGCTAAAAAGCTAAAAGCAAATGTTAAAAAAGGTTGGAATTCTACACTTTTGTTACTTAATGCTTACTTAAATTTTAAAAAATTCAGCTATAATTTCACTTTAATTTCATCAAAAAAAATCTATAAAAAGGTCTTTTATGAGCGTGCCAGTGCTGATGTATCATCATGTTTTGCCGCAAAACGGCTCCATTGCTATTGGTGTAAATGAGTTTGAAGCACAGATGAAAATGCTAGCAGAAAATTCATACAATACAATTACACCAAAAGAGTTAGAATTATGGAAAACTGGGCAAATTACTCTGCCAAAAAAATCAGTTTTGATTACATTTGATGATGGCTGGCGAGATAATTTTATCTACGCTTATCCAATTTTAAAAAAATATAATTTAAAGGCTACGATTTTTTTAGTAACTGGCTGGATAAACGCTGCTAGCGAGCATAGAGCTGATTTTGAGCCACTTGAGCACGAAGAGGCAAAAAAAGAGGCAAAAAACAAGCCCGGAGCTCTTTTTTTAAACTGGGATGAAGTGGCACAAATGAGTGATATAATCAGCTTTCACAGCCATACACACGGACACACGGACGGCTATTTTGGCACGCTGCCTTTTAAGCAAGATTTAGAGCTGTGTAAAAACACGATAAAAACGCGACTTGGCTTTGATGATACGCATCTTTGCTGGCCAAGAGGGCAGTTTGACGAAGCACGCTTAAAAAGTGCTAAAGAGCTTGGCTACAAGGTCTTTTATACCACTATTCGTGGCACAAACGCAGTGGATAATGAGCTTGATAGTATTAAAAGAATTGCTATTAAAAACAGCAAATTTTGGCTACAAAAAAGTCTTTTTATTTACGGCAGCGACATACTTAGCAGGCTTTATTCTAAGATTAAAAATAATTAGCCATGCAGTTTTTTTTAAAAAATTCAGGCTTGAATTTTTTAAAAAATCTTTAGTTTTTAAGAGCCGTTACTGCGAATTTTGCTTCGTCCTGCTTGCTTTGAATTTTTTAAAAATAAGCCTGAATTTTCTAAAATTAAGTTTGAATTTTATAAAATAAGCCTGAATTTTCTAAACTAGAATTTTAAGGGTCAAAAATGAAAAAAATCTTATTTTGCTTTGCTTTTTTAGCAGCAGCAAATGCTAGCTGCAACACCGCTGATGAGTGCTTTGTAAGCTCTGTAAAAATGGAGCTTTTAAAAAACGATTGTGCTAAAAAGGAAAAATTTTCTTGTCAAATCTTAAATCTTTTTTCGCTAAAAAGCATTGATGAGATTGATATAAACGCACTTTTGCCTATTTTAGAAAATTCAAAAAATTACGAAAAATATTTGGACTTAAACGCACTTAATAAATCCTGCCAACTAGGTCAAAACCTCGCTTGCGCCGCACTTATGCTTTATTTAAACAAAGATAATAAAGAACTAATCGCCAACGCTTTAGGGGCTCTAAAAGCAAAATAAAGGGCAAAAATGCAGACAAATACAAAAATAAAAGGCTATAAAAAATTTGAGCTAATCATCATTTTAGCGTTTATGAGTGCGGTGGCGCCACTCTCAACTGATATGTATTTGCCAGCGCTTGCGCATGTCCAAACTAGCTTTAAGACTAGTGAATTTTTCACTCAGCTAAGTCTAGCTAGTTTTTTCATCGCTTTTGCCTTTGGGCAGCTGATTTATGGGCCACTTAGCGATATTTTTGGACGCAAAAAACCGCTCATTGCTGGCATCTGTCTTTTTATGATGGCAAGTCTAGGCTGCGTGATGGTCGATAATGTCGCTCATTTCATCATTTTACGCTTTTTAGAAGCGCTAGGCGGCTGCGCTGGAGTTGTGATTGCAAGGGCGATTGTAAATGATCTTTTTGAATTACACGAAGCCGGATCAATTTTTGCTCTTATGATGGTTGTTTCATCACTTGCACCGATGCTCTCGCCTACATTTGGCGGATTTTTATTACAGATTTTTAGCTGGCAAAGCATTTTTATTACTTTATTTTTGCTTGGAATTGTGCTTTTGCTTTTCATTATTTTTCGCCTTGCTGAGAGCCTTAAAAACAGCGAAATCTCACACTTTAGCCAAAAAAAAGTTTTACAAAATTACCACTTTGTCTTAAAAGATAGAATCTTTTTGATTTATACCTTTTCAACAGCATTTGCGCTAGGAGCGATGTTTGCGTATATCACTGGCAGCAATTTTGTTTTTGTGGGCTATTTTGGGCTTGATGAGCAGATTTATGCGCTGTTTTTTGGGCTAAATTCGCTTGGATTTATGCTCACAAGCGTTATAAACTCAAGGCTAGTGCTAAAAAACGACCCAAAAAAGCTTTTAAATTTTGGCTTTATCTCAATTAGCGTTTGTGCTGTTTTTCTCATCATTTCAGGGCTTTTTAAAAGCTTTTTATTTTTTGAATTAAGCTTATTTTTAACGATTGCAAATCTAGGTCTAATCATGCCAAATGCCACCACGCTTGCGATGGCAAGGTTTAAAGAGCACTCAGGCACGGCATCAGCACTGCTTGGCACGGCTCATTTTGCCTTAGCTGGCAGCATTAGTTTTTCAGTTGGCGCACTTGGGGCAAATACGCCGTTATTTCTAGCTTGTGCGATATTTTGCTGCGCATTTTTTGGTGCTTTTATTTATTTTTTTGGGCTAAAAAATGTTCGTTCATCTTGATTTAGACGCATTTTTTATAAACGCCGCTCGCAGTATAGATAAGAGCCTAAAAGGCGTGCCAGCAGCAGTAATTAGCGGAAATCATGTAGATATTTTTGGCGATTTTTTGCCTGCTGGTATCGTGCTAAGCGCAAGCTACGAAGCACGAAAACTAGGCATAAAATGCACAATGAGCGCAAATAAAGCACAAAAAATTTGCCCAAAAATAAAATTAGTTAGCACGGATTTTTCGCTTTACAAAAAGCTCTCAAATGCTTTATTTAAAATGCTTTATGAATATACTGATGAGATTGAAAAATACAGCATTGATGAATTTTTTATAGATTTAAAAGGCACAAAGCACGATAAAAACGCACTTATTCTAGCTCAAACTTTACAAAAACGAGTAAAAACCGAGCTTGATTTGCCTTGTTCTATCGGCATCGCAGCGCACAAATGGTGGGCAAAACTAGCAACCGAGCTAGCAAAGCCAGAAGGAATTAAAGAAATCAAAAGCTTTGATGACATCGCAAATATCCAAATAAACGCATTTGCCGGTGTTGGCAAAGCAAATAGTGAATTTTTTAAAAAGCAAGGAATTACCAAACTAGCAGACGCAGTAAGCTCAAAAGATGTATTTAACGCACTTGGAAAGCATGGAATCAGTCTTTATGAGCGTATTTGTGGGCTTGGCGGCGATGAACTACGCAAAAATGAGCCTAGAAAAAGCCTAGCAGTAGCTAGAACCTTTGCGCCGATTTGTGATAGATTTGAGCTAAAAAGACGCATAAAAATTCTTTGTAATCATCTGTTTTACGACCTTTACAAGCACGAGCTAAGTCCCAAAAAATTAGAGTTAAAGCTTTCGTATTTTGGTGGCAGCACGCTTACTCACAGCTTTGAGATTGAAAATGAACTAAGCCAAACAAGCCTTATAAATGCGATGATTTCGTGCTTTGATAGCATAGATAGCTCAGCAGAGGCAAAAATAAACTACATCAGCGTTGGTGCTAGTCAATTTTATAAAAATACTGGGCTTTTTTGGCAAGATAAAAACAAAAAGCAAAAGGCTTTAGATGACGCTCTAAACAAGCTTAGAGATAAATATAATGAAAAAATAATTTAAAATTTTTAGCTAATTTAGGTGAATTTTTTGAAGTGAATTTTATAAAATTCAGCCACTGCTACCAAAGTGAATTTTATAAAATTCAG
>CALEHZ010000328.1 GCA_937875715.1 uncultured Campylobacter sp.
CCAAGTGCTTTTAGCTTAGCGATGTTTGCTATTTCATCGTTTAAAAGCTTTTTATTATCAAGCTTTGTGCCGTAGATTAGATCTATATTTATGTTTTTAAATCCTGCTTTTTTGGCGTTTTTAACGGCTGTAAAAACATCTTCGCTGCTGTGAATGCGACCTAGAAATTCTAGTTTTTTAGTATCAAAGCTTTGCGCACCAAAGCTTATGCGATTTGCGCCAAAATCACGCAAGTCTTTTAGCCAAGCAAGGGTGGCTGAGTTTGGATTTGCTTCAAGTGTGATTTCAGTATTTTTGCTTAAATGAGGCTTTAAAAGCGCGAAAATTTGCTCATAAAACTCGCTTTCTACCACGCTTGGCGTCCCACCGCCAAAAAATACGCTTGAAATTCTAGAATTTAGATCTCTAAATTCTAGAATTTGGGGGTTTAAGGGGGCTTGCCCCCTTAGTAAAAAGGGCGGTGGGTGGGACAAGACAAAATATTTAAATTCTAGAATTTTAGAGATTGCCAGGTCTAGCCGGGCAATGACAGCGTTTTTCGCAATGACGAGCGACTTCGCAATGACAGCGTTAGCATAAATTCTAGAATTTAGCAAATACCAACACTTAAAGAGGCGATGGATAGATAAAATCCCTCTCATTTGAGGCTAAATCTTTTATTTCTATTTTGCCGTTTTTTATACAAACCTCTCGCAGCTGGCCGGCGATTTTATACTCCTTTGCCACCTCGCCTAGCTCATCACGCCACATAGCGATAAACTCCTCTGGCTTTCTTGCTGGATCTGCCCTTTTTATAAGCTCTGGATGCGCTGCGCCAAGCCGCTTAAAGTCATAGTCCCACCACGAAATAGCCTTCAAATCAGCGCAAATCTCATCGCTAAATCGCATTTTTACCACGCGCGCAGGATTGCCTGCTACTACCGCAAAATCAGGCACATCCTTTGTCACCACCGCATGCGCTGCCACCACCGCGCCATCGCCTATTTTTATGCTTTTTGCCCCAGGGATGAAGGCACTTGCCCCCCACCCACACATCAGAGCCTATTATGGTGGGCTTTGGCCACCAGTCGTAGTTATCAAAAGTATCGCCTCCGCTAGGCACAACGCCAGAGGTAGCTTTGTAAATATCTATGTAGTCAATTT
>CALEHZ010000329.1 GCA_937875715.1 uncultured Campylobacter sp.
AAACAAAAATTATTATCCCAAGTCAGCAAAAATACGATAAAATCAAAGAGCTAAAACAAGAGCGCAAAACATATAAAAATCAATATTTTAAAGAACTTCGCACAAAAAGCGAAGCCGAACAGCTAAGCACTTTACGCAAAATCGCTTCAATTGACGATGATGATGACGATGAGGATATGAATGTATCAGTAAAAAGCGAGTATAAAAATCAAATCCGCAAAATGAAAAGAGCTGAAAAAGAAGTAGATATCATAAGTCATCTAAAGCTAAATATACCGATAGTTGCAGCTTGTGGAGCGATGGTAATTGCGTCATCTTTGCTATTTAAAGGGCTTAAAAATCTTAACCTTGGATTTAGCACTTTTGAGACTTTGTGGATAATTTTTGTTATAGGGCTTTGTGCGTATTTAATCATTTTTGCGCTTGTAAATATGGTAAAAAGGGATAATCCTATAAAAGGCATAAATAGAATTTTTGGCTGGTTTCAAATTTTTACTGCTTCAAGCTTTGCTTTTAGTCACGGCGCAAACGACATAGCAAACGCCGTTGGCCCATTTGCGGCGATTTTAGATGTGTTAAAGACAAGCTCGGTTAATAGTGCTTCTCCAGTGCCATTTATCGCTATGGCGACCTTTGGCGTGGCTTTGGTAGTGGGACTTTGGTTTTTGGGCAAAGAGGTTATTACTACCGTGGGCAATAAGCTTACAAATATCGAGCCTACAACTGGATTTAGCGCTGAGCTAGCAAGCTCAATTGTAATTTTAGTAGCTACAAAAATGGGCTTGCCAATTAGCTCAACTCACGTGCTAATCGGCGCTGTACTTGGAATTGGCTTATATAATAAAAGCGCAAATTGGGCATTATTAAAACCAATTGGTCTAGCATGGGTCGTAACCGTGCCAATTGCGATGCTAGGCTCAGCGCTTTGTTATTACATGATTTCAGTTATTATTGGCTTATAAGTTTTTGAATTTTATAAAATTCAGCTTTAGAAAATTCAGCTTTAAAAAATTCAGGCTTGAATTTTCTAAAATTCAGCTTTAAAAAATTCAGGCTTGAATTTTATAAAATTCACTTCATTATAATTTTTTATTTTACTTTATATTTACATTAAATTTATTTACTAATAATACAATTTCGCAACCGATAATTTTTATCGTAAATTAAAAAATAAAATTTCACATAAGGAGAACGACATGATCGTAACAAATAAAGCACCACGCGTAAGTGGCGTAGCAGTATTAGGCAATGGTCAAATTGATGAGAATTTTGACCTATATAGCAACATTGGACCAAAAGGCGCAGTAGTATTTTTCTATCCAAAAGATTTTACTTTCGTTTGCCCAAGCGAAATTATCGCATTTGATCACAGATTTAAAGACTTCCAAGAGCGTGGAATCAATGTAATCGGCGTAAGCGGCGACAATGAGTTCTGCCACTTTGCTTGGCGTGAGACTGAGCCAAAAGCTGGCGGTATCGGCAGAGTTCAATTCCCACTAGTTGCTGATGTAAAAAGAGACTGGGCAAGAGCATTTGATGTATTATTTGACAATGCAGTAGCACTTCGTGGCTCATTCTTACTTGATGCTGACGGCACAGTTCGCCACGCAGTTATCAATGACTTGCCACTTGGCAGAAACATCGATGAGATGGTTCGTATGGTTGATACTATGCTATTTACAAACGAGCACGGCGAAGTTTGCCCTGCTGGCTGGCACAAAGGTGATAAAGGTATGAAAGCTACTACTGAGGGTGTAGCAGAGTATCTTGGCGACAATGCTGGCAAACTATAATTTGAATTTTATAAACTTTAGAATTTTATAAAATTCAACCGTGGGTGCAGGTGAAAAATTCACTTGCACCTTTTTTATTT
>CALEHZ010000330.1 GCA_937875715.1 uncultured Campylobacter sp.
TAAAAAATTCATTTTAAAAAATTCATTTTATAAAATTCACTCGTCATTGCGAGATTTTCGCTTGCGAAAATCGTGGCAATCTCATTTGAATTTTATAAAATTCAGTTTCTAATTTCAATTTTTAGTGGCGAGTTAATCTTGCTTAGATCGCATTTTTGGCTTTTAGCAAGATTTTTTAAGCTTGGCGCAGAGTTTAGGAAATTTTGTATAAAATAGGTATCTTTATAGCCTTTTTTGTATGCCCAAACGCTCATTTCTTCTATATCTTTTTCATTTAATAAAGAGCTGTGAAAAGTAGTGCGAAGCTCGAAATTTACGCTATTTTCAAGCAAAAAATCAAAACTTTTTTCAAACTCAGAAAATAATTTAGTAGCAGTAATAAGCTCAAATTTTTTCTCCAAGCCCTTAAAATCAAGCGCAAAAAAATCTGCCATTTTATTATCAACCAGTGTTTTAATGGCACTAAAATTTGTGCCGTTTGTGTCAATTTTTACCAAAAATCTAAGCTCTTTTGCTAATGTCACTAGCTCAAAAAATTTAGGGCAAAAAGTACATTCGCCGCCGCTAAATACAACGCCATCAAGCTTGCCTATTCGTGAGTGTAAAAATGCCTTTATTTCATCATTTAAGATAGATTGCTTAGCAAAAATAATTGAGCCGTTGTAGCAATAAGCACAACGCATATTACACCCAGCAAACCAAAGCACACAAGCAGGATGATTTGCGTAGTCTGTAAGCGTAAATGGCGTGATTTTAGCAAGCATTGTTTTTGAATTTTATGCGTTCTTTGTGCTCGCCTTTTTTGCCTTGATTAAAGCTCTCAACTGGGCGATGATAGCCCATTACTCGTGTGTATACCACGCATTTTGTGCGTTCGCTCTCATGCTCTTGTAAGATTTTTTCTCTCATTTCTTTTCCTTTATCTAAATTTAGGCATATTTATTGATAATTTCTTCATCGCATTTTGGACAGTATTCATGCTCGCCAGCTATATATCCATGTTTAGCGCACACGCTAAATACAGGCGTAATTGTAATATATGGCAGCGCATAAGAATGAATTATATTTTTTACCAGTGCTTTTGCAGCCTGTGCTGAGCTAAGACGCTCACGCATATATAGATGAAACACAGTTCCACCTGTGTAAGCACACTGCAGCTCATCTTGGGCATCAAGAGCTAAAAACGCATCATCGCTAAAATCTACTGGAAGCTGCGTTGAGTTTGTATAATAAATGTTTTCACCGCTTCCTGCTTGGATAATGTCTGGGTAGCGTTTTTTGTCCTCTTTGGCAAAGCGATATGTAGTGCCCTCAGCAGGCGTGGCCTCTAAATTATACAAATTGCCAGTCTGCTCTTGAAATTCTTTTATTTTTACCCTTAAATGTTCTACTAATTTTAAGGCAAAATCTTTGCCAAAAGACGTGGCTATATTTTCTTTATTATTTGTAAAATTGCGTATCATCTCATTTGCTCCATTTATTCCAATGGTGCTAAAATGATTGTTAAAATGTGCTAAATATCGTGCAGTATAAGGATAAAGCCCACGCTCATACATTTTTGTAATGAATTTTCTCTTTTTTTCTAGTGTGCTTTTAGCAAGCTCTAAAAGCTCATCAAGTGCAGCAAAAAGAAGTGCTTTATTGCCTTTATACAAATATCCAAGCCTGGCTAGATTAATTGTGACTACACCTATGCTACCAGTCATCTCAGCACTGCCAAAAAGCCCACCACCACGTTTTAAAAGTTCTCTTAAATCAAGCTGCAAGCGACAGCACATCGAGCGAACATGACCTGGCTTATAAGCATTTGGATTTGGAATTTTCTCCCCATTAGCACCTTTTATAAACTGCGAGCCAATGAAGTTTTGAAAGTAGCTTGAGCCCATTTTTGCGGTGTTTTCAAAAATCGCATCTGCCACCTCGCTATCCCAGCAAAAATCATCTGTGATATTAACCGTTGGAATTGGAAAGGTAAAGGGCTGGCCGCATTTATCGCCGCTACTTAAAATTTCATAAAAAATTCTAGTAATTCTTGCCATTTCTGGTTCAAAATCACCATAAGTTAAAGCTTCTAAATTTTCTTTACCACGCTCTTTGGCTCTTTTTAGCGTGTTTTTATCATTTATATCAGCAAATAAATGCTTGTTTTCACAGCTTGGGATTTGTTCTTTTAAATCAGCTGGACAAGTGATATCAAGCGTGACATTCGTAAATGGACTTTGCCCCCAGCGTGCAGGCACATTTAGGTTGTAAATAAAGCTAGTTAGGGCTTTTTTAATCTCTTCATCACTTAAATTATCTTTAAAAACATAAGGTGCTAAATATGTATCAAAGCTAGAAAACGCCTGCGCTCCAGCCCATTCGCTTTGTAAAATTCCCAAAAAATTCGCCATTTGAGAAAGCGCAACGCCAAAATGCCTTGGCGCTCTTGCTTCTACTCTGCCACGAACTCCGTTAAATCCTTCGTTTAAAAGCACTCTTAAACTCCAGCCAGCACAGTATCCACTAAGGCAATCAAGGTCGTGAATGTGATAATCGCCATTTCTATGTGCAGCACCCTCAGCATCGCTATAAACGCTATCAAGCCAATAGTTTGCTATGACCTTGCCAGCTGTGTTGTTGATTAAACCTGCGTTTGAATAGCTTGTGTTTGAGTTTGCATTTATTCGCCAGTCACTTCCATTTATGTATTCTTCGATGGTTTGAGTGGAGTTTATGTAGGTGGTTGAATTTTCTAGTTTGCCCTCACGCTGCATTTTATGCGTATGGCGATAAAGCATAAAATTCTTTAAAACATCGAAAAATCCAGCATTAAAAAGCTCTTTTTCTATGCTATCTTGTATGTCTTCTACACTGCTGATGCTCTCTTTGCTAAAAAGATTTTGAACCACATTTACAAAAACTCTATCGTCATATTCTTTATTTGTAGCCACAAACGCCTTTTTTATCGCATCTGTGATTTTATAGGCTAAAAACTCTTGCTTACTGCCATCTCTTTTAATAATTGCTCTCATTTTTGCCCCTTTTTTTTGCCTTTAAAAAGTGGGCGAAATTGTATAAAATTTAACTTTAAAAACACCTTGAAATAACCTAAAAATCGTCTTTTAATCCTATTTTGAATTTTATAAAATTCACTTTTAAATTTTATAAAATTCACTTTTTTAAAAAGTCAAAATATTTCTTTATTTATGTCTAAATTTTGCTATAATCAGCTTAAAAAATTTAAAAGAGAAAAATATGAAATATTTTGCAGTTATCGGCAATCCTATCGCTCACTCGATATCACCTAGACTTCATAATAACGCATTTTTAGAGCTTGGGATTGACTCTTTGTATTCTAGAATTTTATTTGATAAGCAAATCACTCCAAGCCAGTTTAGACAAAAAATTCTTTCTTACGGACTAAGTGGCGCAAATGTAACCGTGCCTTTTAAAGAAATCGCACTTAAAGCAAGTGATGAAATAGACGCTTTTGCGCAAAAAATAGGCAGCGTAAATACACTTGTAATCAAAAATCAAAAAATTCACGCTTACAACACAGATGCACCAGGATTTTTAAAAGCAATTAGCGAGTTTAAAGGCATAGAAAATGCCCTTATTTTGGGCGCTGGCGGCACAGCAAAAGCTCTTAACGTAGCGCTTGTGCAAAAAGGCATACAAGTTAGCATTTTAAACCGCTCGCAAAAAACAGGCTTTGAACTTTGCGATTTTTACACGCCAGAGAATTTTTTAAAAAATTCAAATAAGTTTGATATTGTTATAAACACAACGCCTGCTGGGCTTACTTTTGATGGTTTGCCTTTTAGCAAAGAGCTTTTAGCGCCTGTGATTAACGCCTCAAAATACGCATTTGACGTAGTTTATGGTAAAAAAACAGATTTTATCACCTTAGCAGAAAATTCAGGGCTAAAATGTAAAAACGGACTTTCAATGCTACTTTATCAAGCTGTTTTTGCCTTTGACATTTTCACAGCCCAAAAATACGATATAGACGAAATTCAAAACGCCATGAGTAAAGCTTTAAAGCTTTGAATTTTATAAAATTCATAAAATTCAAAAAATGAATTTTATAAAATTCATAAAATTCAAGGCTGAATTTTTTAATTTAATTCTTTAAAAACACTCTAGCGAAGTGAATTTTATAAAATTCAAAACTTTAAAAAATTCTAAACTTTATAAATCTTAAAAAATTCAAATTATAAAAGCTTTTAAAGTCTTAAACTTCAAAAGCTTTTTAAGAAGTTAAAAAATTCGTTTAAGCAAAGCTGGGGTTTTATAAAATTCAAACCTTAAATTTGCTTAAATTTTCTTCAAGCGAAATTGTCATATCATGCAGCTTGTTAGCACTTTTTGTGACATCTTCACAGATTTGAACATTATTTTTTGTAAGCTGATTGCTAGCTTGCGCACTTTGAAGCAAATAAGCAATTTGCCCTTTCATATTTTTTGATTTCATCGCCATTTGATCCACAAGATCCATTGATTTGCTTGTGGTATTTTGCGTCTCTTTTGCTTGATTTATAAGCACATTTGCTTCATCATTTAGTATATTTATACGCTCTGCGTTTTGCTCTAGCGCCTTACCTAGATTATTTACTTCTTTTATTAGGCTATTTGCGCTAACATCGATTTCTTCAAGCTTAGCGTCAGTTTGCTCAGCCAGCTTGCGAACCTCGTCAGCAACAACGGCGAAGCCACGACCATGCTCACCAGCCCTAGCTGCTTCAATAGCAGCATTCAAAGCCAAAAGATTG
>CALEHZ010000331.1 GCA_937875715.1 uncultured Campylobacter sp.
TTTTATAAAATTCATTTTTACGCAGTGTCACAGAACTTGCCTAATTTTATAAAATTCACCAGTATGAAGTATAAAATTTAAAGTGAATTTTATAAAATTCACTTTAAATTAAAGCTGCCTAAATAGCAGTAAAATGGCTTAATACTCGCTCTCATCTAGCAAATCATCTAGTTTTTTTCTAAACGAACGAAAAGTCAAATAAAGCTTTTCTAGCATTTCTTTTTCTATGATGTGAGAATAATTTTCCAAAAACTTATCCAGTTTTGCGACAAAAGATGACGGATGCCTCATAATCACTTTGCGAAGTTCTCTTTTTTCTATCTCAAGCTCTTCTTTTTTCTTTTTAAGCTCTTCTTGGGCTTCCTTGTCAAGATCTTTTAGCATGTTTTCTAGTCTTTTTTTGTCGATTGCATCAAGGCTGTTTAGATATTCTTCATCAAGTTCAACTTGATGATTGTGCCCTTTTTCGACGCTTGCTAGCTTATCGTCCATATCTTTTACGAATTTTGCAAGATGAGTAGAAAAAATATTATCATGCATTCTTCTGCCATAATAAAACTCTATTTGCTTTTTCTTCCACAAAGCCTCACACTCAGCGTCGCTAAGCTCACATTTTATTATTTTATTAAGCAATTTTCTAGCATTTTGTATGTCTTCATCGCTTGATTTAATGCTAATGCTAGCACATCCAAGCAATCCAAGCACCACTAAATCTAGCATTTCAGGCTTTAGAGCTTTTATTTTTTCAAGCAAAATTTGCATTTTCTTTTCATAGTTGTCAAATTCGCTGGTTTTTTTGCCTTGGTTATCTTGCAGTTTTTTAGCAAATACAAGAGGTTCCATTTGAACTAACTCAGCCAGTGCGTATTTTTTGTATTTTTTCTCCAACTGCGGATCTTCTAAAACTATTTTCATAGTTTCATCATACAATTTTTTAATCAAACTCATTGTTTTCCTTTTGTTTATATTTAAAGCACAATTGCAAACTTATAAAAGCTTTTAAGGTGTTAGTTTTAAGGTAACCTCCTTGTTTTTTCAAAAAAAAATTTTTCGCATTTTAGCAAAAAAAATTTAATTTTTATTAAAATAGAGTTAAATTTTTGAATATGTTTAATAAAATTTTTGAATTTTATAAATTTTGAATTTTATAAAATTTAGTTTTTTGGGGGGTTGCGGGGGGTATTTTTTACTCAATTTTTTGAATTTTATAAAATTGGCTTTATCTAAAAGTGCTAAACTCAATATTTGCGATTATTTCATCGTTTTGTAGGATTTCAAGGGCAAAGCGCATTTCTTCATCATCACAAGGCGCTATCATAATATCTGCTTCAAGCTCGTTTTTGTCGTTTAGCTCCAAATTTTCACGCAAATGTCCTAAATACATAGAAAGCCCGTAAAGATGAATTTTGGGTGCTTTTAGTTCATTTAAACCTTTGATTATGAGCTTGCTTTCTACCATTGGTTTAATCGGTCTTGGCAGCAGTGAAATGACGGCGTTCCCATATTTGGTAGAAATTTCGCAGTCTTTTTCGTTTAGTTCGCAGCTAGCTGCGCCCAAAAAGGAAGAAAATAAAATTAACAAAAGTGTTTTACGCATGATTTTATCGCACTTAAAAGATACTCTATATCGCTAAAATCTTGTGAGTAATGAAGACTTACTCTTACCCAGCCTGGTCTAAAATAAGGCTCAAAATCATCTTCAAGCCCCAAAATATCGTGTCCATATGGTCCAGCACAAGAACAGCCCGCACGCACAGCTACCAAGTATTTTTCGCTTAAAACTTTGGCAAAATCATAGCAGCCAACCAAGTCGCAATTAAAGGCAAAAATCGGCACTCTATCGCAGTTTTTAGGGCAATAGTTTATGATATGTGCAATTTTGTTTAATCCTGCTTCAAAATGTTTCATCAAAGCCTGTTCTTTTTTTCTTATCTCATCAAGCCCAAAATTATTTCGTTCTTTAAGTGCTAAATACGCTTTTATTAGTTCTAAAATTGGCGGTGTACCTGCTTCTTCAAGGCGCTCAAAATCTTTGGTAAATCTAGCAGATTTGCGTGAGACATACTCTACTACGCCACCGCCAGCAAATGTAGGAATATTAGCATTTACAAGACTTTTACGCAGTGCTAAAAGTCCGCAGCTGCCAGGGCCGCCTAAAAGCTTGTGTGGGCTTAGAAAAAGTGCATCAAAATGAGTATTAGAGATATTTTCGTGTGCTATAAGCGAGCTTGCATCAATAGCAATTACTGCCTTTGGTGCGATTTTTTCTTGAATTTGCCTGATTTTTGCGGTATCAGTTTTGATTCCAGTTACATTTGAAGCAGCGCTAATGCTGATAAAAACGCGCCTGTGTGGATTTTTGTTAATTTCATTTTTCAAAAAAAGCTCAAAATCATCATAATCAAAAAGCCCGTTTTTATCAAGTCCTATTCTTTTATGTTCGCAAAAAAGATAACGCAAACAAAGCTCGTTGCTATGGTGCTCAAAAGGTCCTGTGATGACTAGCGGCGCAGTTTTTAGCCTTTCTTGCCATGCTTCATCGCTAAATAGCGCATTTTTGGTCATCGGCGGAATATAAACGCCCATAAGCTCCCAAAATTTCTTTATCGCAGCAGTAGAGCCAAAACCACAGCCAAGTAAATAAAAATCATCGCCAAGTTCTAAATATTCTTTGATTTTTTTCCTAGAAAATTCATAAAGTTCGCTTGTGGCTTTAGCATTTGCACCGCACTCAGAATGCGTGTTTGAGTAGTTTTGAAGAATGTTTAGCATTTCATCTTCTACGCTTTTTAGCCCCAGCCCACTAGCAGTCCAGTCAAAATAATAAATTCCATCTTTTAAAATAATTTGTGATTTTAAAAAGTCCAATTCAAAGCCTTAAAAAAGTAAAAAATCTTATAATTTTAGCCAAAATTATTTAAAAATTCTCTTTAAAATTGGCTATAATTTTATTTTTTAAGGAAAAATTATGCAAATATATGCTTTAACAGATAGCGTTTTAACGCCTACAAAAGACCTTTATAACGTGGTTTTAGAGCTTTGCGAGGCTAAAGTTGGGCTCATTCAATACAGAAATAAAAATGCCATACACGATGAGATTTTACTAGCAAAAATTGCCCTTCTTTGTAAGCAAAATGGCGTAAAATTCATTATAAACGATGATGCAAGACTAGCTAAAAAAGTTGGAGCTGATGGCGTTCATGTCGGCAAAGACGATTTTAGCGTGCTAAAAGCAAGAGAAATTTTAGGAAATGACGCAATAATCGGCGCTAGCTGCTATGATAGCATTCAAAAGGCGATAAAAGCACAAGATGACGGCGCTAGCTACGCTGCATTTGGTGCTGTTTTTCCAAGTCCTACAAAGCCGACTGCTACGCCTTGTAAGCTAGAAATTTTAAGTCTTGCTAAAAAAGAGCTAAAAATCCCAGTTTGTGCAATCGGTGGAATAAACGCCACAAACATCGCTAGTGTGGCAAAAACAGGTGCTGATTACGCAGCTGTGATTAGCGCACTTTATAAAAATGCTCAAATCAAGCAAAATGTAAAAGAACTTTTTGATTCTATTAAAAGAGCTTGATTTTATAAAATTCCAAAAAATTCAGTCTTTTAAAAGAATACTTTTTTTATAATTGCCCTTTAATTTCAATTCAAATAAGGATGAATGATGAAAAAATTAAGCTTGGCTAGCATTTTGGCTATGAGTGCTTTTAGCAGCTTTTCTGCCTTGAGTGCTACACCACTTGAAAATGCGATAAAAGACATTGATGTAAGCGGCTTTGGTCGCTACCGATATGAGGCAAATCGCTATAAAAACACAAGCCCAGATGCAAACAAGGGCATTTATGGCGAAAATAAAATAAATCATAATTATCACCGCTTTACTTTAGATGTTAATTTCAAAGCTACGCTAGATGATAATTTCTTTGCGGTTATTGGCGTTAGATACGATAGTATGGATATTTCAGGTGCTGGCAGCAGAGATCTTGGCACAAATGCCTATAGGGGCATTTCAAACACTCACGGCGGTCTTGCTGGCGTAAATGGCTCGTTTTATCCTGGCTGGGGCGGTGCTGGTGCTGATAACCTAAGCCTTAGGCAGTATTATGTAGGCTTTACTGGCATTGCTGATACTACGATTTTAGCAGGTCGTCAGCCTGTGAATTCCTTTTTTACAGATGATATAGTAGGAACTGGTATAAAGCTCATAAATACAAGCATAGATGGACTTACAATCACCGCTTATGCCTTTGATAATCTTGAAGATGATGAGGATGTCTCTGACTTTAGTCCTGTAAAATCAGATGCGTATATTGGCTGGTGGGACGGCAGAGATGTGTATACAAGGGATTTGATGCCCGGACTTGATAGTATGCCGCACCAAAATAATCTTTATGGAATTGCGCTAAATGGCGTTTATGGTTGGTTTTCTTTTGGGTTAGAGCTTGCACATTTAGCAAATGTAACTACGCTTTGGGCGGTTGACCTTGGAGCAAACTACGATATAAACGATGATTTTAGCCTGAGAGCGAGGGCAAATGTAGCTGGCACGCACTTTACAAGCAGCTTTAAAAACAAGCTTACTTACTATCCAGGCAAGAGCAGCGACCCAGAGGATCCAAACTATACCTTTGTTAAAAACTCTACTTTTTGGGGCTTAGAGGCTGGATTTAGTGCTTATGGCTTTGATTTTGATGCTGGATATGTACAATTTGGTAAAAAAGACATGATTACAATCCACTCAATCGAAGATAAC
>CALEHZ010000332.1 GCA_937875715.1 uncultured Campylobacter sp.
TGGCAAAATAGTTTTTGTAGTTTGCCTCGCTTGTGCTGTTTGCTATGGTATCTTTTAGGTGCTTTGTGTAGTGCATTATTGGTGCATTTAAATCAATTTCCTTAAACTCCATTCTTAATCCCCAAAACAAATTTTTGGCTTTAAATGCACAATGCCTTTAAAATCGTTTTTATCATCTAAAACCTCAAAACTTAGTGCGTTTTCTTTCCACTCATAGTTATTTTCTGTATGAAAAATACCAGAATGCAGTGCCGTAGAAGCATTATAAACTCCCACGCCTAAGTTCATATCAAACTCAAAAATTATCTCTTTTTGCTCGTTTTGTTTTAAATCAAATTGAATTTTTTGCAAAAAGGTGTTTGTGCCATAAACTTCCACGCCAACGCGCGTTTTAATCAAAAAGCCAAAAACTAAGTCATTTAAGTTTTCAAAAGCTTTAAAAGTAAAAGCAAATTTAACTTTTTGCCCAACTTGAATTTTATAAATTTCTTCATTATTTTCATTTAAAATTCTAGCACTTATTAGCTTTGCTTTGCCATTGCCTGAAATGGTGCTTATTTCGCCATTAACACCCTTTTGTTCTTTTATTTCTACGCCTTCTTTTTGGCTGATTAAGGCGTTGTAAAAATCCAGCACTTCACTAGGCTTGCCATCTTTTAAAATCTCGCCTTTTTCAAGCAAAATCGCCCTTTGGCACACTGCTATAATAGCGCTTAAATCATGCGAAACAAGTAGCAGTGTAGTGCCAAGTTCTTTCATTTGCTTAATTCTTAAAAAGCTTTTATTTTGAAAATACGCATCCCCCACGCTTAAAGCCTCATCAATAATTAAAATATCAGGTCTCCACGCAGTAGCCACAGCAAAGGCAAGCCGCACTTGCATACCGCTGCTATAAAGGCGCACGGGTCTATCAAAATATTCGCCAATCTCAGCAAATTCTTCTATTTCTTTGATTTTTTTATCAATTTCATCTTTGCTATGTCCAAAAACACTAGCAGTTTGATATACATTTGCCCTGCCAGTAAGCTCTGGCAAAAAGCCCATTCCAAGCTCTAAAATAGCGCAAATCTTGCCATTTACTTCAACCTGCCCTGAGCTAAGTCCTAGCGTTTTGCTAATGATTTTAAGCAAGGTGCTTTTGCCAGCGCCATTTTGCCCTATGATGCCTACAGCCTGCCCAGCTTCTATCTCAAAGCTAACACCTTTTAAAATATCAATTTGCGAACTAGGCTTAGCACCAAGCCCAAGATAATGAAATACACGCCATAAATTGCTTTTATAGCTTTTATAACTTTTATATAAATTTTTTACACTTAATACTATCATAACGCATCTGCCATATCGCCATTAGCACGCTTATACACAAAGCCAGCAAATCCTAGTAAAATTACACTTAAAACAAAAGGGTAGATTAAAAGCGAGAAATCAGGCATTTTATTGTATAAAATCACCGAGTGATAGCCCTCAATCACGCAAGCAAGGGGATTTAGATACATTAAATACTGATATTTTGGTGGAATCATATCTATCATATACACAATAGGCGTAAACCAAAAGCCAAATTGTAATAAAATACCCACAAGCTGCCCCATGTCACGCAAAAACACATTTATAGTCCCACAAAGAAGACCAATGCTAAAAGCAAGCAAAAAAGTAAGCGTGGCTAAAAGTGGAATAAAAACTAGTCCTAGACCTATATTTGCCTTTAAAAACACAAAAATAACTATGCTAATCAAAACTAAAATTATATTTGTAAAAACAGAACTTCCAGCTGAGATTAAAGGCAAGCAAAGCTTGGGAAAAGAGAGCTTTTTTATGATATT
>CALEHZ010000333.1 GCA_937875715.1 uncultured Campylobacter sp.
AAAGTGAATTTTTTAAAAAATGCTTTGAATTTTATAAAAACTGAATTTTATAAAATTCATTTTATTACACTTGCCGCAGTGTCAATAAGTCAAAAAATTCAGCATTTTTAGAAAATTCAAACTCGCTGTAGTGAGTAAAATAAAAAATTCAAAATCAAACAAAAGAACGATAAAATGTTTTTAAAATATATCGCACTTTTACGATTTCATCGCACTTTGGCAGGGCTTAGCTTGGTTCAACTGATTTGCTATTTTGGTGCTTGGTTTTCGCACGCTGGAATTTTCACGCTTTTAATCGAGCTAAATGCGCCTACGTGGGCACTTAGCACCGCTGTGGCGATCGCTTTTATCCCAAGCGTGATTTTGGCGCCCTTTAATGGCATTATCATTGACAAACTGCCTAAAAAGCCCTTAATGCTAGGCTTGCTGCTAACTGAGAGCATCAGCGTTTTGATGCTTTTAATCATCGATGATTTGAGCTTTTTATGGCTGCTTTTTATACTGATTTTCATCCGTCTTGGCGTGGGGGCGCTGTATTTTCAAACAGAAATGAGCCTGCTGCCTGCTATTTTGGCTCGCTCGCACTTGCGTATGGCAAACGAAATTCACTCGATGATTTTTGCTTTTGCCTACACCGCTGGCATTGGACTAGCTGGCGTTTTTGTGCATTTTTGGGGCGTTAAGGCTAGTTTTATTTTTGATTTTATGCTTTACTGCGCTGGAATTTTTGTGTTATTTCGCACCAGTTTTACAGAGCCACGTCTAGCAAACAGCGCTAAAGGCTTGCTTTTAATGCTAAAAGAGGTGCTAATTTATCTAAAAAACGAGCCAGTGATTTTTCATCTTATGGCGCTGCACGCGCTGGTGGCGGTTTTTAGCTTTGATACCATTGTGACTTTGCTTGTTGATTACGAATACAAGGGCATTTTGAGCGTTGCTTTGGCGATTGGATTTTTAAACATGAGCCGTGCTTTTGCGCTATGTGTGGGACCTGTGATTTTAGCTCGTTTTGTAAGCGATAAAAATCTTTTTTATTTTTTCATTTTTCAGGCTTTTGGCATTGTTCTTTGGGCTTTTTTACAGGCAAATTTTTACACTTCTTTGCTTGGCATTGCTTTGGCTGTGATTTTTTGTAACAGCATTTGGAGCTATACAATCTCAAAGCTTCAATCAGCTTGTAAGCGTGAATTTTACGGGCGAATTATGGCATACAATGACATGCTTTATTTTTTGATTGCAAGTTTTATTGCTAGCGCTTCTGGGCTATTTTATGAGCTTGGAATGAGCCTTAGAAATATTACACTTTTACTAGCTTTAATTTTGCTTTTAGGTGGATTTTACTGGCGTTTTGTAGCTGGAAAATATCTTTGAATTTTATAAAATTCACTTTTCTTAATCTTTTTAGCTAAAATTTTGGCTATAATCTCAATTTTAATCACAAGAGCAAATGCTTACTTAAACGCAGCATAGGTATTAGTAAAAATGAGTAAAAAGTATAAATGTTTTTTGCTGTCTTTTGGCTGTATTTTTTGTCTCATTTTGGCATTATTTTTAAGCATTTTTTTGCTGCCTAGACCAAGCGAGGCCGTAAATGCAGCGCAGGCTTGGGCGTATAAAGAGTATTTGCTAGAAAAAAAATCAAGCCAAAATCGCATAATAATAGAATCTGGCTCAAACTCACTTCATGCAATAAACTCGCAAATCCTAGAAAAAGAGCTAAATAAACCAGTGATAAATATAGCAGAAAATTTTCAATTTCCGCTGCTTTATAAAATTTACCGCCTAGAAAAATTTCTAAATGAAGGCGATATAGTCGTGATGCCGCTTGAATACATTTATTTTTTTAGCGATTTGATAACTGGCGTTAATTATGAGTGGCTTGGAAGACATGCTGATTTTTACTTTAAAGCTCTGCCGCTTTATGAAAAGCTAAAAGTCATCGCAAACACAGATACAAAAGGATTTGCCTCGCATTTTAAATCTTTTAGTAAATATATTTATTATTTATTTGGCAAGCACGAGTATTATGACATTTCAAAAGGCACAGAAAAGCTAAATGAGTATGGAGATGCTAATTACACGCTTTTGCTTAAAAAGAATTATCCTATAGGCAAAGAAGTAAGCGGGACAAAATGTTTTGATTATGTTTTTGCCTCAAACATGAAAGGCTCAAAGCTTGAAATAACAACAACTTTTAGAAAAAATTTATTACTAATAAAAGAAGTGGCTAAAAAAACCAAAAGCACCTTCATTTTTACTTACCCAGCCATCACTGGCGATGAGTGCTACAACGATGAGGTAAAATCAGCCATAAACGAGGCTGTGCGCCTAATCAAAGAAAATGGCTTTATTTTCATCGGCAAAATCGAGGATTCTTATTTTGGCAAAGACATGCTTTTAGATACTTATTATCACTTAAACGACACAGCCAGAGACATCCGCACAAAAAGGCTAACAAACGAGCTTAAAAAGGTTTTAAATTAAGCTGAATTTTATGGAATTTCTGGTTTTATTCACTGCTGCGAGACTGAATTTTATGGAATTTTATAAAATTCAGTGCCTTGCATCAGCCAAAACAAGCCCAAAAAGCACCTCTATTTGCTCGTTTTGAAGCACTTTGTAAGCTTCTTGCATGCTAAGTCCTGTGGTGATGATGTCATCAACCAAAATCACAGGCTCGCCAATTTTCTTAAAAAGCTTAAAATTGCGTGGATTTTTGCGGCGAAACTCTAGCGTTTTGCCGGCGTATTTGACGTTATTTTGTGCTTTTAGAGCATTGTAAAGTGGGCTGATTTGGTTGTTTTTTAAAGCGCGCGCTAAAATCGCTGTGTGCGAATAGCCAGAACTTACACTATCATCAAGCGGCAAAGCGGCGATTTTAGGCGTATTTGGCAGATAAAAACTTTTAGCAAATCGCCTAAACGAAAGCTTAGCAAGAGTTTTAAAAATGTTTGCGCCGTGCATTTTGTGCTTTGAAAAAAGCAGCTGCTCAATCTCACTATAATTGTAAAAATAATAAACCTTCAAATCATCTACCAGGCGATATCTAAGCTCATTTTCGCTTAAGATTTTCAAGCAATTTTTACAAAACATAAAAAGGCTAAAATTTCCACAATTTATACAGCGCACAAATACCCTTAAAATCATCATTTAGTTTGAATTTTATAAAATTCAGTTTTGAATTTTCTATTTCGTTTGCTGTAGCGAGTTTGAAT